>JAGRIO010000007.1 GCA_020443225.1 Pseudomonadales bacterium | reverse complement strand
CAGTACTGGTGCGGGGCTATCAACCCCGGGAACCGGCTGACCCCGCACTGCGCGGTGTCAGACCACTGATCAGACCTAAAGAAATGGACCTGTTCCGGTGACCCATGGCTGAGCACATTGTTGCACTTTCCGGTGGGGTCGGCGGCGCTAAACTTGCGCTGGGCTTTGCCCATTTGCTGGCACCCGGACAGCTGACGGTGATTGCCAATACCGGCGATGATTTCACCCATCTCGGGCTAAAAATCTGTCCGGACCTCGACACGGTCATGTACACGCTGGCGGACCTGAACAACAAGGAGCTGGGTTGGGGGCAGGCTGGTGAAACCTGGCAGTTTCTGGATGCGCTGGAAAAGCTTGGCGGGGAAGCCTGGTTCCGGCTCGGCGACCGGGACATGGCGACCCACATCCGGCGCACGGGATTACTCGCAGAAGGGTTGTCCCTGTCTGATACCACGCTGATGATGTGTGAAGCGCTTGGCATTGCTCATCCGCTGCTCCCCATGACCGATGATCTGGTCGCGACCATGGTCCGGACCCGCAGCGGCGAAGAACTGGCGTTTCAGCATTACTTCGTTCGCGACCGCTGTGAACCCGAAGTCACTGGATTCAGATTTCAGGGGTTAGAAAATGCATTGCCGGCTCCCGGTGTGCTCTCCGCGCTGGGACGTGAAGACCTTGCGGCGGTTGTTATCTGCCCATCCAATCCATTTGTCAGTGTCGATCCGATACTGTATCTGCCAGGTCTCATGCAGGCTCTGAAGGATGCCGGGCGCCCGGTGATAGCCGTTTCACCTATCGTGGGTGGCATGGCGATTAAAGGGCCGGCAGCCAAGATGATGCAGGAACTCGGCATGCCCAGTTCGGCCCTGGCTGTCGCCACACACTATCAGGGCCGCATCGATGGTTTTGTACTCGATGAGGCAGATGCAGACCTGCGCGCCGCTGTTGAGGCGCTGGGTATCCCCACTATCGTCACAAAGACAGTCATGATAACGTTGGCCGACCGGATCGATCTCGCCCGATCGGTTCTGGAATTTTCGCGTCAACTCTCAGCCTGAAACGATTCTATGACCACCTCAGTTGTCATCCCTGTGAAACAACTTGCCAATGCGAAGCAGCGACTGGCGGGTTTTCTGTCTCCGGAGCAGCGTAGTGGTCTGTTCAAGGCAATGGTGGAAGACGTACTGGAAGCAGTCACGGTTTGTGACCGTATCGATGATGTGTATCTCATCACCAATGATGACGAAGTGGCAGAACTGGCGAGGGCTTATGGTGCACAGACGCTGACGGAGCCGGCCCAGCCCGGTCTTATTGAAGCGGTCACTGAAGCCGGGACAAAGCTGCAGCAGTCTGGCGTGGAGACCATGGTGTTTCTGCCGGGTGACGTACCGCTGGTATCTGCTGAGGAACTGGAAATCGTACTTGATGGGTTCGGTCACAGTGACAACCACGAATTTCTGATTGTACCTGCCAGCGATCTGGGTGGATCCAACTGCGTGCTGGTGTCACCGCCTGACTGCATGACCTTCGGTTTTGGCGAAGACAGCTTCCGGCGTCATTTGCGCCTGGCCCGTGAACGTGGCATCAACCCGGGTGTCGCGAGACTGCCTGGCATCGGTCTGGATGTTGATACACCTGCCGATTTGTTTTCTCTCATTAAAGTGCTGGACGAACAGGGACTGGATACGCATACGTCGCGTTTTTTACGCGACAGCGGCATCGCTGAGATGGTTCCTGCTGATCTGGCCAGCATCGGATAACCCTGACATGACGACTGATGATCTGCTGATTAAAGCTCTGGGCTCAGCACTGAGTGACGAAGAAGCCCGCCTGCTGAGCAGTGAAAATGACACAGCGAAGCTGGTGACCGTGGCTGGTCAGATTCGGGACCTTGGGCACCAGAATATTGTTTCCTACTCCCGTAAGGTGTTTATTCCGCTGACGCACCTGTGCCAGGATGTCTGCCATTACTGCACTTTCGCGCAGGTACCCCGCAAATTACAGGCGCCCTATCTCACCCCTGAAGAAGTACTGAAGATTGCTGCCGACGGTGCCCGGGCCGGTTGCAAGGAGGCACTGTTTACACTGGGGGATAAGCCTGAACGCCGTTACAAGGCTGCCCGCGACGGACTGAAGGCGCTGGGGCAGGAATCTACGCTGTCTTATCTTCGTGACATGGCCGAACTGGTCTTTAACGAAACGGGTCTGTTTCCCCATCTCAACCCCGGGCTGATGACCGCTGACGAGTTTGCCGAGTTGCGCAAAGTTTCCATTTCCATGGGTATCATGCTGGAAAGTGCTTCAGACCGGTTGACTGAGAAAGGTATGCCGCACTATGGCTCGCCGGACAAAGTGCCCGCTGTGCGACTGGAAACTATTCGCCTGGCCGGAGAGGCCAGCGTACCCTTTACCTCTGGCATCCTGATCGGTATCGGCGAAACCCGTGCCGAGCGGATTGATTCGCTGCTGGTATTGCGGGAGGCCAATCAGGCTTTCGGACATATTCAGGAAATTATCATTCAGAATTTCCGGGCCAAACCGGAAACGCTTATGGCGAATGCGCCGGAACCTGACCTGAACGAGTTGCTGTGGACCCTGGCCATGGCCCGCATTATTTTTGGCCCGGCGATGAATATTCAGGCGCCGCCTAACCTTTCACCGGGAGTACTGCAGCAGATCGTTGATGCCGGTATCAACGACTGGGGTGGTGTTTCACCGGTAACACCCGATTTCGTTAATCCGGAAGCGCCCTGGCCGCACCTCAGTCATCTGGCAGACGAGACCGCACAGGCGGGCAAGCTGCTGACTGAGCGGCTGGCTGTGTACCCGGAATATGCAGCACACACCGAAAAATGGATCGACCCGCAACTGCAGCCGTTTGTACGCCAGGCACTGGACGGGCAGGGTTTTGCCCGCACCGAGAACTGGTCTGCCGGTGCTGTGGTTGCTCCGCCGGAAGGTGATCTGGGGCGTATCAGCAGTCTGCCAAAATCCCCCGTGTCAGCAGATCTGGCGAACATCATCGAACGCGCCACTGCGGGCGAGGAATTGCAGGTCAGCGACATCGTCAGACTGATGAAGGCTCGTGGTGACGATTTTACTCATGTCTGCCAGGCCGCTGATGCCCTGCGCCGGCAAGTGGCCGGCGATGAAGTGACCTATGTGGTCAACCGCAATATCAACTACACCAACGTCTGTTATTTCAAGTGTCAGTTCTGCGCTTTCTCCAAAGGCAAAATGAGTGAGAACCTGCGGGGCAGGCCCTATGATCTGTCGGCAGAAGAAATCATGCGCCGGACCCGGGAAGCCTGGGACCGTGGTGCTACCGAAGTCTGTCTGCAGGGAGGTATTCATCCGGAATATACCGGTGAAACCTATATTGATATCTGCCACACCATTAAGCAGGTGATGCCCGAAATGCATATTCATGCATTTTCGCCGCTGGAAGTCTGGCAGGGTGCCAAAACTCTGGGGCTGACTCTGGATGATTACCTTGGGCAACTGAAGGAAGCCGGTCTGGGAACACTGCCAGGTACGGCAGCTGAAATTCTGGATGATGAAGTCCGTCAGACCCTGTGTCCTGACAAGATTAATACGGCGCAGTGGTTCGAAGTGATGGAGGCTGCACACCGG
The DNA here is from genome assembly GCA_020443225.1 of Pseudomonadales bacterium. Classification (GTDB taxonomy): domain Bacteria; phylum Pseudomonadota; class Gammaproteobacteria; order Pseudomonadales; family Azotimanducaceae; genus UBA4582. The sequence continues at coordinate 28,029 of JAGRIO010000007.1, read as the reverse complement.
CAGGGCTTCAATACTACCGCCACGATTATGTACGGTCATATTGAACGTTACGATCACATTGCTAAACATCTGCTGCGCATCAGGCAGTTACAGGCCCGTACAGGTGGATTTACCGAGTTTGTGATCCTGCCGTTTATTCACATGGAAGCGCCTATGTTCCTCAAGGGCGGCGCCCGCAAGGGGCCGACTTTCCGGGAAGCCATTCTGATCCACGCCATTGCGCGACTGGCGCTGAATCCTTATTTCAGAAATATTCAGGCGTCCTGGACCAAGCTCGGTCATGAGGGTGTTCGTGCCTGTCTGAATGCCGGTGTGAATGATCTTGGCGGTACACTGATGAATGAAACCATCACCCGCGCTGCCGGTGCGAGCCATGGCCAGGAAACCTCACCGGAAGAGATGGAAGCTATTATCCGTGCTGCAGGGAGAATTCCCCGCCAGCGCACCACTGCTTATGGTGAAGTCTCTGAAAGCCAGCGGCAGAAGTCTATGTCCGCACCGGAATTATCAGAACCCGTCTATACTGCGGCCCGTAAGTATGAACGCAGCGGACCTAAAAAACCGCTGTACCGACCCGGGCTGGAAGGTCAGAGTGAGGCAGCGGCGCCGGCAGGGACGGACCAGTTACAGACAGAGACACTGACCAGTTCCGATATTCTCTAGGAGCCAGCTATGGATGTGGAAAACTTCTCGGTTATAGAAGAGGAATTTGCCAGCCGTATTCGCAGAATAGTGTGGTGCACCTTTGTAACGGTCGACCGGCGTGGCCGGCCAAGGTCCCGAATTCTGCATCCCATCTGGGAAGGCCACACCGGCTGGGTAGCGACCGGCAGGCACAGTCACAAGGCTTTGCATATTGCCGGGAATCCCTGGGTTTCTCTCAGCTACTGGGATCAGCAGCATGAACAGGTCTATGCAGAGTGTCAGGCCGCCTGGGCAGATGACGAGGAAACACGGGTGCGTATCTGGGAGCTTTACAAGGCAACACCAGCACCTCTGGGTTATGACCCGGCGATGATCTGGCCGCAAGGACCGGAAGATGAAAGTTATGGCGTTCTCAAACTGACACCCTGGCGAATTGAATTATCATCGCTGGCAGATATGCGGAATCCCACTGTCTGGCGCAACAGCTTGTAAGCCAATGCTGCCAGAGGGTACTGACGACTGCATCCGTTCTGAGCAGGCAGTTGTCGCTGATGTGAACCATTCAATGAATTAGGAAAAAGGATTAATAAAATGGCTGTACCACAAAGAACTGCACTGACCCTGCCAGACCCCAGAGGGGTGGCGCAAACCATTGAACTGGCTAAGTGGGCCGAAGGAGAGGGTTATGATGATCTCTGGTTCGCTGACAGTTCAGGTGTTGATGCGCTCACGACTGCCGCGGCCGTGGCGCTCAATACAGAGCGCTGTCGTATCGGTACTGCTATTATTCCGGTTTTTTCCCGCACGCCAGCCGTACTGGCTTCCACTGCCCATGTACTGCATCAGCTCTCCGGTGGTCGCTTTATTCTTGGGCTGGGTTCTTCCAGTCAGACCATGATGGAGAACTGGCATGGTCTGAAGTTTGAAAAACCCCTGACCCGCGTTAAGGAAACCACGCAGTTAATCAAATCAATGCTGACCGGCGCTAAATCTGACTTCGACGGCGAAACGGTTTCCAGTCATGGCTACCGGCAGTTGCCTCTGGAGGAAGGTGCCCAGCCAGTTTATATGGCTGCCCTGCGCGCTAAAATGCTGGAAGCGGCCGCTGAATTTTCCGATGGCGTGATTCTTAACCTGTTTCCTTTCGACGCATTGCCCAAAATGATGGAGCATATACGTATCGGTGCTGAACGGGCAGGCAAGAAGCTGGAAGATATTGAGATTGTCTGTCGCCACCAGGTGATCGTTAGTGACGATCGCGAAGGTGCCCGTAACTTCATTCGCGCCGCGTTCGCACCTTACTATGCCACGCCGGTTTACAACGCTTTTCTGGCGTGGGCAGGGTACGAAGACGTTGCCAGAGAAATTCGTGAGGGCTGGGCAGCCAAGGACCGTAACCGTACAACCGGCGCACTGGACGATAAACTGGTTGATGACATTGCCATTCTGGGTTCCGTGGGTGAGTGTCAGGACCGGATCCGTCAGTTAGGTGAAGGCGGTATCACAACTCACATCATTTCCTGCGTGTCACCCAAAGATTCGCAGGCTACCTATGATGCATTTACCGGCAAGAATTTTTCATTCTGATTCAGGGCGACCCTTGATCAGGAAGAAGATCAACTTTTAAGAACAGGAGATGGAACCATGAAATTAGGGATTATCAGCGGCTACTCAGGCCGCAGTATGGATCTGGGCATTGAGCGAATCAAAAAAGCGGAATCGATGGGATATGAGTCAGTCTGGACAGCAGAGGCCTATGGCTCTGATGCTGTGTCTCCCGCCGCCTGGATTCTGGCTAACACCACCAAAATCAAGGTGGGCACCGCTATCATGCAGATGCCAGCCCGCACGCCTGCCTGTACAGCCATGACGGCCATGACGCTTAATCAGTTGTCAGAAGGGCGCTTCATGCTGGGTCTGGGCGCTTCCGGACCTCAGGTGGTAGAAGGCTGGCATGGCGTCGCTTACGGCCGGCCTATTACCCGTACCAAAGAGTATATTTCAATCGTCCGCAAGATTATGGCGCGACAGGGTCCGGTAGAACATCAGGGCTTTCACTACAGCCTGCCTTATGCCGGTGAAGACGGTACCGGGCTGGGTAAACCACTGAAGAGCATTCTGTTGGCAGATACCAGTATTCCGATTTACACCGCCTCCATTACCCCTACAGGTCTTGCGGCCAGTGCTGAGGTTGCAGATGGCGTATTCCCCATCTGGATGGATCCGGACAAATACAGCATCTTCGAACCCGATATCAGCAAGGGGCTTGAGAAGGGTGGCAAGACGCTGATGAACTACGATATCGCTCCTTTCGTTTCAGTCATTGTCGGGGATGACGTTGATCACTGCCGTGCGCCGATCAAGGCCAATATGGCGCTGTACATTGGCGGCATGGGTGCTCGCGACAAGAACTTCTATAACGACTATGCCAAGAAGCTTGGCTTCGAGGATGCGGCCGTGAAGATTCAGGATCTGTTCCTGTCTGGTAAGAAAGACGAAGCTGCGGCGGCTGTGCCTGACGAACTGGTTGATGCTGTGCACCTGGTTGGCCCAGCTGAGAAAATCAGAGAGCGGCTCAAGGCGTGGAAAGCCGCTGGCGATGCGGGCCACGTGGGCAGCATGCTGATCGGTGCCGGCCAGCCTGAAGCCCTGGAACTGATTGCCAGTGAAATGTTGTAACCCTGCGAACCAGCTGCCAGACATCAGTCTGGCAGCTTCCAGCAAATTGATATCGCCTTAATGTCGTATACCCTGCAAGCGTTCCACAATATCCGGGATATCGGACCCACCACCTGGAACCGGCTCGCCAATCCGCTGACGACGCAACCAGATTGTGGTGTGCCGTTTGATCCCTTCCTGTCATATGAGTTTCTGCACGCGCTGGAGATCAGTGGTTCAGCCTGTCCCGCCACTGGCTGGGCACCCTATCATCTGGCCCTGGATGACGAATCAGGCAACACAGCAGGCCTTGTGCCGATGTATCTGAAGAATCACTCACAGGGCGAGTATGTCTTCGACTGGGGCTGGGCTGATGCCTTTGAGCGGGCGGGTGGTCGTTACTATCCGAAGCTGCAGATTGCGGTGCCTTTTACCCCGGCAACAGGTCGTCGGCTGCTGGCCGGTGCTACTGCGGATGTCGCTGAAACAGAAGCCCTGTTGATGTCCGGGATAGTTCAGGTCGCAGAACAGTTGCAGGTCTCATCGGTGCACATAACCTTTGTGGCAGAAGATCAGTGGCAGCGTATGGGTAAGCAGGGATACCTGCAGCGAACTCACAAACAGTTCCACTGGGAGAATGACGGGTATCGTGACTTTGATGATTTCCTGGACAATCTGTCGTCGAAAAAGCGCAAGAACATTCGCCGGGAACGTCGGGATGCACTGGCCAGCGGTATTGAAATTGAATTGCTGAGTGGTACTGATTTGCAGGAACATCACTGGGATGCCTTCTATCAGTTCTATATCGATACTGGCAGTCGTAAGTGGGGGCAACCCTACCTGACACGGGAATTTTTCTCCCATGTCAGTGAGCTGATGGCAGACCGCATTTTACTGATTCTGTGTCGCCGTCATGGTCGTTACATTGCAGGCACGATCAATTTCATCGGCAGTGAGTGTCTGTTCGGACGTAACTGGGGTTGTATTGAAGATCACCGGTTTCTGCATTTTGAAGTCTGTTATTACCAGGCGATTGAATATGCTATCCGTCATGGTCTCAAACGAGTGGAAGCCGGGGCGCAGGGACCACACAAACTGGCGCGGGGTTATCTGCCCAGACAAACATACAGTACCCATTGGGTGGTGAATCAGAGTTTCCGGGAAGCCGTGGCACATTTTCTCGAAGACGAAACCCTGCAGATTCAGGATGAAATTGAATACCTGAATGAGCACAGCCCGTTCCGACGCGACTGAGTCAGCTTGTTTCTGAATCCAGAATCCGGCGCAGTGCTACGGCGATATCTGCCAGCGTAAACGGCTTGGCCAGAAATCCCGCAGCACCTTCCTGCAGCGCCGTATTTACCTGATCAGTTTCTGAAAAACCTGACATCAAAAGGGCTGGTAGTCCCGGCCGAATCTTTCGCAGAGCGCGAAATGTTTCCAGACCGTCCCAGGAATCGTTGATGACCATATCCAGCAATACCATCGACGCTTTGCTCTGGGTCAGAAATGCGGCAGCCTCCTGACCAGAGCTGCAGGTAATCACCCGGTAGTTCAGCTTTTCCAGCACACCCTGCAACAGGTCCCGCTGGTCCTGCAGGTCATCAACCACCATGATGATTTCCTGGTTACCCTTGTAATCGCCGGGATTCACGGCTGCGACCGGGGCTGCGGGCTGCCTGTCTGTCAGCGGCAGATAAGTGTCGAAACGCGTTCCGACTCCGGTTTCTGACATCACATCCACCATGGCATTGTGGTCGTGAACAACGCCCCAGACCACACTCATGCCCAGACCCGTGCCGCTCTGCCCCATGACCTTGGTGGTATAGAAAGGCTCAAAAACTTTGTCGAGATCTTCCGGTTCAATTCCCTTGCCTTCATCCTCTACCGACAGCACCAGATACTCTCCGGCTTTCAGTTCACCATAGAACAGCTGGCGCTTTTCGGATTTCTCGCGCTGGGTGCTGATGGCGACTGTGCCACCCTCAGCCTGGGCCTCAACGGCATTGGCAATCAGGTTCATCAGCAGCTTTTCAATATGCACAGGTGAGCCTTCTATATTCAGGGACTCCGGGCTCAGGGACAGCTGTACGTTGATGTTACGCCCATCCAGCATTGCCTTGTGTTCAACAGATGAGATATAGCGGGTGACAGTGTCATTGACGTTCAGTACTTCTCTGCTGACCACACCCCGTCGTGCCAGCGTGAGCAAGTCTTCAATCACAGCAGCGGCGCGCAGGCCTGCCTGACGGGTCAGTTGCAGTGGTTTGTAGAGCGGGCTGCTTTCAGGGAGATCTGTCAGCACCAGTTCAGGGTAGGTAACGGTATTGGAAAGTATGTTGTTCAGGTCATGAGCGACACCGCCGGCGAGCAACCCGATGGCTTCCATTTTCTCGGACTGGGCAATACGGTGGTGCAGGGCTTCGGTCGCCTGTTCAGCATCCCTGCGCAGCTTTTCCTGGGTATGCAGTTTGATATTGGCGGCCTGCAGTTGCTCCCGCTGACGTTCGATTGTCTTGAACGATTGTGTAAAGCGGTAGGAAATCAGAATGCTCTGGCACAGGATGAAAGTGAATAACCCCAGTTCCACCAGCAGTGCATTATTGGTGATACCAGCGTTGACCAGAATATCGTTAACGATGCTGTAGAACAGGATGGCGTAAGCGGCCAGCAGAATCAGTGCGCCTTCACGTTTGCGGATACCCGCCAACACCAGACAGTAGGCGCCATATACCAGGCTCAGAATCGTCAGCACCTGATAGGTGGGCGCTGACATGCTGAATACGTAAGTCGGGGACAGTAAGACCAGCAGCGTGCCGCAGGCAACCAGTAGATGGATGATGAGGCTGAAGGTGCGGTTGAACTCGCGGGGAAAAACACTGTACAGAAACGCGGTGAAAGCCGAGATTGCCCAGTACCAGCTCAGGTATTCAACCCGCAGAAACCACTCAAAGGGCAGATCCAGTAGTCTTGTCAGGAACCGGTCGCCTATTGCCAGTGTTCTGACCGCCAGAAAAATACAGAACAAACCCAGATACAGGTTGGAAGGTGACTCTCTTCTTAGCCAGTATAAAGCGATGTTGTAGAGACCGATGATCAGAATGGCCCCGAACAGCAACAGATCCCGTGCCAGCTGATTTTCCCGTCTTGCGCTGAGTTGTTCAGGCAGGCCGAACTCAATCGGCAGCCAGATACCGCCTAAGCGGTGATGAAAATTGGATACCAGAAATACCAGTTCAATGCGATTGGTTTGCGGGGTGAAATTGACAATGGCGGGATAATAGCTGGCCTGGGCACGTTCCCGACTGTTTGCGATTTTGCCTGTTTCAGACAGCAACTGGTTGTCTGCATACAACCGGTAGGCTGTGCCGATGTCAGGTATTTTCAGCGCATAGGGCTGGCGGGCCCCAACCAGTACATTCAGGCGATAGGTGGCATAGCCCGTGCCAGGCAGTGAGTGGCCGTTGATTTCCTGACCATTCCAGCCTCCGGGTACATAGATGCTGTCCTTGCGGGACTTTTCCGCTACCAGTAAGTCAGTACCGGTCAGAAACTGGTTCCAGTAGAACTCCCAGCCACCGTTCAGCCTGACGGGACCTTCCCGATTAAAGTTCCAGTCTGACAGGTCGATCAGGCCATTTTCTGCCTGAGGTGCTTCCTGCGCCCACGAGTAACCTGAGTAGCAGATACTCAGTGCAAGGCAGCCAAGAAGAAGCAGTTTTCTGAAGTTCATAGGGCGAAGCCTACAGTTGCCGGGGCCGATAGGGAAGTGGCTTGCCGCTGGTGGAGCAATTGAGATATAACCCGTGTTATAAAACTATGGGAGAAGAGAATCATGGGTTACCGCTTTATCGAAGTTGATCCACTCACACCGCGTATCGGCGCGACGGTCAGTGGTGTACAGCTTGCTGAGATGAATGATGATGTGTTCGAGGAAATTCATGCAGCCTGGCTGAAACATCTGGTACTTTTTTTCCGGGATCAGAAACTGTCTCATGAGGCTCATCTGGCCCTGGGCAGGCGCTTTGGTGAATTGCATATTCATCCTGCTGCACCCTATGAAGGTGGTGACCCTGCGCTTATGAAAATCTACACCGATGCAAACTCACACCGGAATAATGGTGAGGGCTGGCATTCAGATGTGTCGGCTGATGAGTGTCCGCCCATGGCCAGCATTCTGCAGATCCATCAGACGCCTTCCTCGGGTGGCGATACGTTGTGGGCCAGCATGTATGAAGCCTGGGATCATCTGAGCGAACCCATGCGTGCTTTTCTGGCTGACCGCCAGGCCCTGCATGTGGCTGACTATACCGGTTACTATGGTGCGCATTCACCCCAGCGCGAGTCACCCAGATCGCTGCATCCCATTGCCAGGAAACACCCGGAAACCGGCCGTACCGCGCTGTTTGTTAACAGTGGTTTTACCAAAAGGATCGACGGGCTGGACCGGGAAGAAAGCAGCAGTTTGTTACGTATGCTGTTCGAGCACGTCAAGAACCCGAATTTTCAGTGCCGCTTCCGCTGGACCCCAAACGCTGTTGCAATATGGGATAATCGCTGCACACAACACATGGCAGTGTGGGACTACTACCCTGAAACGCGGCACGGTATCCGCGTAACAGTCAAAGGAGACCGCCCTGTCAGTCAGTAATTTTCTGCGGGGGCCTGCATGTCGCACCAGTTCTGTATCACCGATGTTTTTACGCACTCCCGGTATGCCGGCAATCAGTTAGGGACGCTGTTTGACGCAGCTGATCTTTCTGCTGCTGAAATGCAGCAGATCGCCAGAGAGTTCAACTTCGCTGAGACGACCTTCCATCTGGGAGGAAACGCTGAAGCCGGCTATGACGTGCGGATTTTCACGCCCGCGAAAGAATTGCCCTTTGCCGGGCATCCGGTACTGGGAACCGCCTTTCTGCTGAACCAACGGTACCATCAGGGGCAGGCAGCACAGATCCTGCTGAACCTGGCAGCAGGCCAGATTCCGGTGGTATTCCAGCCTGACGGGGTTCTGTGGATGACTCAGCACCAACCAGAATTCGGTGACGAAGTGCCAGCGGCCACCGCTGCAGCCTGGCTGGGTCTTGCGGAAAGCGATCTGATCCCTGGCCTGCCGGTCCGCTATGTCTCTACCGGCATTCCATTTCTGTTAGTCCCGGTGAACGACCTGGCGACGCTTAAGCGTGCCAGACCCACTGCAGATGCTCCGGGAGAGGGGATCCTGTGTTTTGCCCCGGAGGGCTATGAAACCAACCAGCAAATCAGCGCGCGGATGTTTGCCAGTGGCCTGGGTGTACCGGAAGACCCTGCCACTGGCAGTGCCAATGGTTGCCTGGCGGCTTATCTGGCAACCTGGAAGGTGCCCGGAATCGAAGTCGTTGACCTGGTTGTTGGGCAGGGTTATGAAATCGGCCGGCCTTCGCAGCTGTTTCTCCGCTGTGAACAGCAAGACGGAATCTATCGCATTGAAGTGGGTGGCCGGGTGCAGAAAGTGGCGACGGGAGAGTGGGGATCGTGATGCGTAAAGGCAGTCTGGTACTGGGATCAGTGCTGTTGGTGCTGGTAGTCCTGGTGGCGGCGACACCCTTTATCGTGCGCTGGCAGGCAGAAACGCTTCTGTCAGAACAGTTTCAGGTCCCCGCATCGATTGCCGATGTGGTGATCAACCCGGTTGATGGTCTGATAGCGGTAAAAGGTGTGATGGCCGGTGACGCACTCGCGCTGGATGAAGTGCGCGCCGAGCTTGATATTTACTCATTGTTGTCCGATCAGATCGTGGTTCGCCGGCTGCTGATCACTGGCCTCAAACTGTCGCTGGATTTACAGCCGGATGCAGTGCAGGTCGGTAAACTGCGGGTTCCGCTCCAGACTGACGAGAATGCGCAGGCCGACGCAGAACCCTCACCCGGCTGGTATGTCGAAGTGCTGAATCTGCAGGACGTCCTGATAAATGCCGGTTACCTTCGGGACCCGGCTCAGCCAGACAGTCATCGTCAGCACCAGCTCAGTCTGCAATCATTGCAACTCGGCCGCTTGAACAATGATCTCAGTCAGCAGATGCCAGTCTCTCTGACTGCGCTTATTGACGGGGCAGAAGTGGGCCTTGATGGTAGTCTGCAGACTGTCCCGTCAATGCACTTCGAAGGACGTTTACAGCTTGCTGCTGATGTCAGTGAGTTTGCGGATTACCTGCCGCTGGCTATCGAGTCCAGAGTGTCGGCCGATCAGCAGATACAGCTGACACTTGCCGGACCGCAGCTTGATATACAGACCGAAGGGCAGCTCACTCTGGTTAATAACAGGGTGCAACTGGCGGAACTGTCTCCTCTGCTGACTGGCCCCCTGACGCTGGGCTCTGCTGACTGGCAGGGCAGTGTCAGGCTGCAGCTATTGGCCGACCAGTTACAGTCGCTGGCACTGACGGGACAACTGAAAACCAGCGACTTTGCGGCGATGCTGACGGAACCGGTTACCCTGAGTGCGATGGACTATAACGGCCAGGTGACCCTGACCAATTCCGGCGCTGAGAACAATCTCAGTGTGCAGGGTGATCTGAACCTGCAGAAGCTGACTGCGGGTGAAACCGGGAGCGCAGGCAGTTTCAGTGCAAAGCAACTGAACATCCAGATAGCAGGGGGCCAGTTGCTGAGTGTTCTGGTGGATCACCTGATGCTGACGCACCTTGATTTGCATATAGAAAGGCAGGCCAATGGTCAGTGGTCTGGTCTTCCGCAAAGTGCTGCGGAAATCAGTGAGGCAGATAATCAAGCTTCGGCAACCGGGTCAGACAGCGATGCTGATGCGCCGAAGGCCGACAACCTGCCGGTTTTCGCTGTAGACCGACTCGATATCGACGGCCGGGTCAGTTTTACTGACAAATCAGTCCGGCCGGTCGCGGATATCGCCTTTGAAGATCTGGTGGTTGCCATTGAGCGGCTGGAGCGGGGTGCTACCCAATCGATCAGTATCGGCGCCCGTCATCATGAAAGCTCCACCAGCGCCAGAGTCGAACTCACCGGCGAGGGGAACTTCCTGGATCAGCCGGCCAATGGTGAGCTCAGTCTGATGCTGCAGCAGTTCGAGTTGTTTGAGGTCAGCTCTTATCTGGGAGATGGTATTAAAAGCGGTCAGCTGACACTGGACACCGGTGTCGTAATAACTGACGACAAGATAAAGGCGGAGAACCGGGTCAGGGTTAAAGGGCTGGATATCGATTCCGGCCTGGCGAAAACTGCCAACACTTCCGATTTGTCCATCAGTGTGGCGCTGGACCTGCTTAAGGATGGGGATGACCGCATTGATCTGAAAGTTCCCATTGAGGCAGATCTGCAGAACTTCTCAGTAGACACCAGTCATATCGTTCAGACGGCCCTGGGGAATGCTGCCAGGAAAGCCGCGTTTGCCTATGCCCAGTATGCCCTGCAGCCTTTCGGTAGCCTGATGCTGCTGAAAAACGTGGCTGAGGCCGCGGCTAAACCAAGATTTCAGCCTATGGTCTTTACAGCGGGTAGTACTGTGCCTGGCGATGAAGTTCAGGCCTATGCTGACAAGTTAGTCCAGCTGATGCTGGACCGGCCTGGTCTTGCGCTCACATTGTGCGGGGTTGCGACCGGGGAGGATCGCCAGTTTCTGATGGATCAGGCGGCAGAGCTGGCCCGGTCACAAGCGGCACCTTCAGACGAGCAGCTATCAGCGCAAATTGCATCACAACAGCCAGCGTCGCAGCAGCAACCTTCGCAACAGGAAGGAGCTCAGGATCCGCCGTCTGCCCCGGACTATGATGAGGCGCTGCTCGACATAGCACAGGCCCGGGGTACCGCTGTCAGGGCACTGCTTCTGACCGGGGGGATTGCTGAGCAGCGACTGTATGCCTGCCGGCCGACTATCGCCACCGGTGATGAGTCGCCTTCGGTCACCATTGACCTGTAATTTGCCTGCGATGCCCCTTATCTGGCCGGCTCAGAGCTTGCATTGGGCGTACGCTCAATGGATGATCCGGAGTTCATTTTCAGCTGTACCTGAGACGCCATGAGCGAGCAAGCCTATACAGAGCACGACGTTATCGTCGACGGCATTTCCCTGCATTATCGGGACACAGGTGCCACGATGACGGATAAGACGCCGGTGGTACTGCTTCTGCACGCCAATTCCGTGCATGGTGGTGAATTTGAGCTGCAACTTAACGATGACGCCTTCTCTTCCTGCCGGTTGATTGCCATCGATCTGCCGGGTCATGGGCAGTCTGCAAAGCTCAGACCTGAAGCCTATTCGCTGCAGACATACGGCAGGCTGATCTCCGGGTTACTGCAAGCGCTGGCGGTAACACCGGATGTACTGGTGGGCTGGAGTCTTGGGGGGCATCTGGCTATCTCCATGTTACCGTTACTGCCAGAGACCAAAGGTATTCTCATCTTCGGAACCCCGCCTCTGACCGGTGTGCAGGCGATGGCATCAGCTTTTACCGCCAGTGACGCCTTACCCCTCGGGAACTCTACCAGTCTCTCGGAGAGTGAGTGCGGTCTTTATGCGGCCTTCTATATTTCAACACCGCGACCGGAACTGGTGAAACGGTTCGCCAGAGATGTGCAGGCGACAGACCAGGCAGCCCGTGGTGCTGCTTCGAACTCTGAACTCGCTGATGAACTGGCGATCCTGAACAGTACGCCGGCCAGGGTCGCGGTGCTGCATGGTGAACATGACCGGTTCGTCAACTTCGGTTATCTGAGTTCGCTGGCATTTGCATCGCTTTGGCGGAACGACATTCAGGTGATACCCGGTGTCGGGCATGCGCCCAACTGGGAAGCACCGGAAGCCTTTAACGGGCTTCTGCAAGCATTTATATCGGAAGTGATTTGATAACTATGGCTGTAAAGGAAGAATTACAACAGCTACCGCCTCATGCCGTTGCCATTGGTATGGAAGTGGTAGATGTGGTGGGTAACCAGTGTATCGCTAAAGTCCCCTATGCAGAGCATCTGGTCGGGGACCCGGATACCGGTATTATTCATGGTGGCGTGATCACAGCGACACTCGATAATGCCTCAGGCTGGGCAGTGCGTTGCCATGAGGATTACCGCCCTGATACCGGTATGGCGACTCTGGACCTGCGGATTGACTATATGAAGCCTGCTGAGCCTCATCAGGATCTGTTCCTGCTGACTGAATGTATTCGCATGGCTTCCAGCATCGCCTTTGTGAAGGGCATTGCCTGGCAAGGTTCTGAGGATAATATTATTGCGACATCAGTGGCATCCTTTATGCTGGGTGCTACACCGCCATTGCCAGAGGGTGCAGGGTCATGAAAATTATGCAGCAACTCCGTGATGAAGGTCGGGCTGATGACATGCAGGCGATTCTGGCCAGTATTCCCTACGCCCGTTTTCTGGGTATTCAGGTCGACCGTAAAGGCACCGAGCTGACGACTATTTTGCCCTATACCCCTGACCTGATCGGCAACACGCTGTTGCCGGCGCTGCATGGAGGGGCCATTGGCGCGTTTCTGGAAGTGACCTCGGTGATTCAGTTACTGTTCAATACGTCCTGCGAGCGGCTGCCAAAGACCGTGGATATCTCGATTGATTATCTGCGTTCCGGCAAGCCGGTCGACACTTACGGGCGAGCGATCGTTACCCGCCAGGGCCGGCGTGTGGCCAACGTCCGGGCCGAGATCTGGCAGGAAGAAAAGAGCAAGCCGATTGCTGCTGCCCATGGGCATTACCTGTTAACCCCGGTCTAGGGTCTGGTTGCTTTGGGCGCCGATGCTGCCTATCCTAGGCGCTCAGAATCTGAGTCTCGCGGGTTACGGCCTGCCTGAATGTCTGGGTATCAAAAGTTTTATTGTTGAAGGAGAGACGCCCCATGGGTGATGTTTATATTGTTGAAGCTTGCCGTAGTCCGATCGGTAAGCGTGGTAAGGGTCTGGCAGGTCTGAAGCCTGCTGACCTGCTGGGTGCCGTGCAGAAAGCTGCGCTTGACCGTGCGGGTATTGATCCCGCGAAGATAGGTCAGGTCATTGGTGGTTGTGTCTCTCAGATTGGTGAGCAGACTTTCAATATCGCGCGGGTTGCCTGGCTGTCTCAGGGTCTGCCGATGGAAGTAGCCGCGACCACGGTTGATTCACAGTGTGGTTCCAGCCAGCAGGCAACCTCCATGGGGGCTTCCATGGTGGGTTCAGGCGTTGAGGATTTGATTCTCGCCTGTGGTGTGGAAATGATGAGTCGCGTCCCTCTGGGAGCCGCCATGAAAGACGGTTCACCCATGGGTGAAAACTATGCAAAGCATTACCAGCCTACCAGTCAGTTCATGGGTGCGGCGATGATCGCCGAAGAGTATCAGGTGACCCGCGCCGATGTTGATCAGTTCGGCCTTGAGAGTCAGCAAAAAGCGATTCAGGCCTGGAATGAAGGACGTTTTGATCGTGAAGTAGTGCCCATTGAAGCACCTGTGCTGGGGCCTGACTTTAAGCCTACCGGTGAAACCCAGATTATTTCCAAAGACGAAGGCCTGCGTGAAACCACGCTGGAAAATCTGCAGAAACTGGAACCCGTGCCCGGCCAGGAAATTCACACCGCTGGTACCAGCTCACAGGTTTCTGATGGTGCGGCAGCCGTGATTATGGCATCTGAGAAGGCGGTGAATGAACTGGGTCTCAAGCCACGGGCCAGGATCGTAGCTCACTGTCTGGTCGGTGTTGACCCGGTGACCATGCTGAAAGGTCCGATTCCTGCGACCCGCAAGGTACTGGAACGTGCAGGTCTGCAACTGGAAGACATTGATATTTTCGAAGTGAACGAAGCTTTTGCTTCAGTCGTACTGGGTTGGGAACGTGACCTGGGCATTGATCACAGCAAAGTCAATGTGAACGGTGGTGCGATCGCCCTCGGTCATCCGACTGGCAGCACTGGTGCACGACTGATCACCACCGCGCTGCATGAACTCGAAAGAACAGGCAAAAAGTACGCGCTGATTGCCATGTGCTGTGGTGGTGGTCTGGGTACCGGGACCATTATCGAGCGTCTGGACTAATGCCCTGGCACTATCGCTGAAAGTGAAAAGCTAGTGAAATGAAAAGGGGCCAGCCGGCCCCTTTTTTTATGCTTGCAGGCTGAGTCATGCGCCTGCTGCAACCTTAAGTTGCCTTGCATGACTTCAGCTGGTTTCAGGCAACGTTGCTGCGGGCTGCCTCCAGGCGATTTCGTAAACCCTCAAGCTCGGCTCTGAACTCTTCCGGCACACGGTCACCATACTGGTCAAAATAGTCAGAGATCAGCGGGATTTCTGCCAGCCAGCCCTCTGTTTCAACCCTTAATAACAGTGCGATGTCTTCTTCGCTCAGGCCCAGACCGTCAAAGTCCAGTGCGTCCAGTGTTGGCAGGTTACCGATTGGGGTTTCAATGGCGGCACCTTCGCCGTTGCAGCGCTCGAAGATCCACTTCAGAACACGGCTGTTTTCACCAAAGCCAGGCCACATAAACTTGCCGTCATCGTTCTTTCTGAACCAGTTGACGTAGTAGATTCTGGGCAGGTTCACGCCGGGCTTGTTACCCACGTTGAGCCAGTGTTGCCAGTAGTCAGCCATGTTGTAGCCACAGAAAGGCAGCATAGCCATCGGGTCACGACGCAGTTCACCAATCTTGCCAGCCGCTGCCGCAGTTTTCTCTGACGAGACGATTGCACCAAAGAAGGTGCCCTGCTGCCAGTCACGGGCTTCATTGACCAGGGGAACCACAGTGGCTCGCCGGCCGCCAAACAGAATGGCGCTGATGGGAACACCTTTGAGATCTTCCCACTCATCAGCGATGACCGGGCACTGGGCGGCAGAAACCGTAAAACGGGCATTGGGATGGGCTGCAGGCGTGGTGCTGGCAGGTGTCCAGTCATTGCCCTTCCAGTCGATCAGATGAGCAGGTGCTTCATCAGTCATGCCTTCCCACCAGATATCGCCGTCATCTGTCAGGGCGACATTGGTAAAGATACAGTTTTCAGTCAGGCTCAGCATGGCATTAGCATTGGAATCCATCCCGGTACCGGGGGCTACGCCGAAGAAACCAGCCTCAGGATTAATGGCATAAAGCTGACCGTCATCGCCGAACTTCATCCAGCAGATATCGTCGCCCACCGTTTCGACCTTCCAGCCAGGAATGGTGGGAATCAGCATGGCCAGATTGGTCTTGCCACAGGCACTCGGAAAAGCACCGGCGACGTATTTTGATTCGCCAGCAGGATTGGTCAGCTTGAGAATCAGCATGTGTTCAGCCAGCCAGCCTTCATCCCGGGCCATGGCTGAGGCGATACGCAGCGCAAAACACTTCTTGCCCAACAGCGCGTTACCGCCGTAGCCAGATCCGAAGGACCAGATTTCACGGCTTTCGGGGAAGTGGGCAATGTACAGATTTTCCGGGTTGCAGGGCCAGGTGACATCAGCTTCACCATCGGCCAGTGGCCGGCCAACCGAATGAACGCAGGGGACGAAATCACCGTCTTCACCCAACTCATCCAGAACCGCCTGCCCAACGCGGGTCATCAGGTGCATGTTGGTGACAACATAGGGAGAGTCAGAAATCTCCACGCCGATATGCGCGATGGGTGAACCGACCGGCCCCATGCTGAACGGAATGACGTACATGGTGCGACCCTGCATACAGCCGTCAAACAGACCGTTCAGGGTTTCGCGCATTTGCGCGGGAGCTGTCCAGTTGTTACTGGGACCGGCATCGATTTCATTCTCGGAACAGATGTAGGTGCGGCTTTCTACCCGCGCTACATCAGCGGGATCAGACCGGACCAGATAGCTGTTGGCTCGCTTGTCTTCATTGAGTTTAATGGCGGCACCTGACGCAGTCAGCAGCGACCACATGCGATCATACTCTTCAGCACTGCCATCACAGATGACGATGTCTGCAGGTTTGCAGAGTGCTTTCATCTCCTCAACCCATGCTTGCAACCGCTTGTTTTTCAACATTAACTGGACCCTTTGCGAAGTTCTGAGAATTTGGTAGCCAGCCCGTAAAACCGATCTCTGACAGGGATCATCCGGACTGCTTGAAAGGTTGGCAAGGATACCCGAATTCAGTGTTCAAATCGACGTCAGGGAGCCGCCAAAAGCCCGGTTAATTGAGGAATTTCCGGAATACGTTATATGCTTTTTCTTGCAGATTGCGCATAGGTTGAACACGGGAAGCAGGTGGGTCACGGGTTTCGGCGGCGCGAACCGGGATTGAATTAGTCCTTCTGTGCCGTAAGATACGCGCCTTACCCTGCAGACCTTTGAATCATGACAGTTTCTGAATCAGCGCCCACGGCACTTTATGACCATCGCCCTTACTGGGCCGAATGTTTCGGTGTAGCGCCATTTTTGCCCACCTCCAGGGAAGAGATGGATGCACTGGGCTGGGACAGCTGTGACGTCATTATCGTCACCGGCGATGCCTATGTAGATCATCCCAGTTTTGGTATGGCTGTGATTGGCCGGGTGCTTGAAGCACAGGGGTTCAGGGTTGGCATCATTGCGCAGCCGGACTGGACCAGTACCGAAGACTTTGCCCGGCTGGGCAAGCCTAATCTCTATTTTGGTGTGGCGGCCGGCAACATGGATTCCATGATTAACCGCTACACGGCCGACCGCAAGATCCGCCAGGATGATGCCTATACTCCAGGTAATGTGGGGGGCAAGCGCCCTGATCGTGCGGTTATTGTCTATTCCCAGCGCTGCCGCGAGACCTTTCCCGATGCTCCGGTCGTGATTGGCAGTATTGAAGCCAGTTTGCGCCGCATTGCCCATTTTGATTACTGGAGCGAGAAGGTGCGGCGCTCGATCCTGCTGGATGCCAAGGCAGATATGCTGCTGTACGGCAACGCCGAGCGGGCGATTGTTGACCTGACTCACCGGCTGGCAGGTGGTGACGCCATCAATGAGATCCGGGACCTTCGCGGGACTGCCTATGCTCTCAGTGAATTGCCTGCAGCGTACCGGGAGATCGATGCCAGCCAACTGGTGGACGATGAATCAAACAGGACGGCAGATGCGGCACCGGTGCGGCTCGTCAGTCAGGCTGATACGGGTTCCTATTTACGGTTGCCATCCTATGAAGCAGTGAAGGCTGATAAGGATCTGTATGCTCATGCCTCAAGGATTCTGCATCGTGAAACTAATCCCGGCAATGCCCGGCCCCTGGTTCAGCCCCATGGCGACCGCTATGTCTGGCTCAATCCACCGCCCATTCCCCTGACCACAGAAGAGATGGACTGGGTGTTCGGTCGACCTTACCAGCGGGTACCACACCCATCATATGGCGATGCCAGAATCCCTGCCTACGACATGATTAAATTCTCGGTCAATATCATGCGTGGTTGTTTTGGTGGCTGTAGCTTTTGTTCCATCACAGAGCATGAGGGGCGGATAATTCAGAGCCGCTCTGAACCATCGATACTGGAAGAGATTGAGAATATCCGTGATAAGACCCCCGGGTTCACCGGCGTTGTATCGGATCTGGGTGGACCGACCGCTAACATGTGGCGGTTAAACTGCAAGAGCAAGGAAATTGAAGCCGGTTGCCGGCGACCTTCCTGTGTCTATCCCGGTATTTGTAAGAATCTCAACACGGATCAGACCCCTTTGATTCAGCTTTACCGGAATGCCCGTGACATAGATGGCGTGAAGAAAGTACTGATTGCATCCGGACTGCGTTATGACCTGGCGGTGGAGAGCCCTGAATACGTGCGTGAACTGGTCACCGAGCATGTGGGTGGTTATCTCAAGATAGCACCAGAGCACACGGAACAGGGCCCCTTATCAAAAATGATGAAACCGGGCATTGGGACTTATGACCGTTTCAAAGCGATGTTTGATCAGTTCTCCAAAGAAGCGGGTAAGGAGCAGTATCTGATTCCCTATTTCATCGCCGGCCATCCGGGCACAACCGATGAAGACATGCTGAATCTCGCGCTGTGGCTCAAAGCTCATGGCTTCAGGGCCGATCAGGTACAGAATTTCTACCCATCTCCCATGGCCTCTGCGACTGCCATGTATTACTCCGGCAAGAACCCGCTTAAGCGGGTCAGCCAGCACTCAGAGCGAGTCAGTGTCCCTATGGGCGCGAGGCAACGGCGCTTGCATAAGGCTTTCCTGCGATATCATGACCCTGACAACTGGCCCATGCTGAGAGCGGCGTTGAAAAAAATGGGTCGTGCCGATCTGATTGGTAATGGCAAGCATCATCTGGTGCCGGTTACTCAGTTCAGCCACGGCAATCCGCGGGGACTGAAGGCGTTCCGTACCCAGCACACGGGTTTACCGGTGGCAGGCCCGCTGCGGAAGGTGCGAGGCAGTGGTGCGACTTCAGGGAAAAAGTCTGCAGAGAGAAAATCTTCAGCAAAAACGTCTGGTGCCAGAAAGCCTGGCGGCCGTGGAAGCAACACCTGAACAGCCTCTCCGCATGAGATGCAGTAACCCCGGCACGCGGCCGGGGTTATTCACCTGGCAGAATATGCCAGATCAGACAGCGTCTGCTGTCTTCAGTGAGTCGCGCAGTTCCCGCTTCAGAAATTTGCCGCTGGCATTACGTGGCAATGATTCATTCAGCAACCAGATGTAGCGGGGAATCTTGTGTTTCGCCATGTGCGCCGCACAGTGGGCACGAATCTCGTCGGCCGACAGCGATGCACCGGCGGCGGGCACGATGGCCGCGCCGACTTCCTCGCCGAGCCGGTCATCTTCAACGCCAAACACCGAGACTTCTGCCACGCCGTCAATAGCGAACAATACGGTCTCAACTTCCGCACAGAAAATATTCTCGCCGCCCCGCAGGACCATATCCTTGACCCGGTCGACGATATACAGGAAACCATCTTCGTCCTTGCGGGCCACGTCACCGGTATGCAGCCAGCCGTCGGTAATGGTTTCTGCGGTTGCATCAGGGCGGTTGAGGTAACCCTTGATCACTGAACCTCCCTTAACCCACAGCTCGCCAACCTGGCCATCAGGCACATCATTGCCATCAGCATCCACACACCTGGTTTCAAAGTTAGGCATTGCTGGTCCGCAGCTGTCGGGTCGGTCTACAAAGTAATCGCCCCCAATTGAGGTAATGATGCCGCAGGTCTCCGTCATGCCATAACCCGTGCCCGGCCGGGCGGTTTTGACCTTCTGGTCAATTTTGCCAACCAGGTCCGGTTGCACCTGGGCGCCGCCACCAGATACCTGAAGCAGGCTGGACGTGTCGTACTTATCAAAGTCCGGATGATTGATTAACTCCCGTGACATCACGGGCACTCCTGACATGCTGAGAATCTGTTCCCGTTCTATGAGCTTCAGTGCTTCACCGGCATCCCAGCGGTACATATGGACAAGCTTGCCGCCGGTCAGTGTGGTTGCATGCGCCATACAGTTGTTGGCGGTGACGTGGAACAGCGGTGTGGTGATCAGTCCGGCACCGATTGGCGCTTCTTCAGGATTGGGTGGCGCGACGCCTGCAGCCCGGGCAAGGGCGTGGCCCATGGCGGTACCCCAGAATGCCAGGTTCATAATATTGTTCACACAGCCCCGGTGAGTCAGTTCTGCACCTTTGGGCCGGCCTGTCGTACCAGAGGTATAGAAAATACAGGCATCATCTTCCGGGTCAATTGTTGCTTCGGGGAGATCACCACCAGTGGCCAGTACTTCGCTGATCGGGGTCACGGAAGCGGGGTATGCGTTCAACCTGACACCTACGACCCGAATGTCGGGGAACTTGTCTGCGATTTTGCTGAAATGATCAAAACGTTCCTGGTCGCAGATCAGCACTCTGGGCGCAGAGTCCTGCAACCCGTATTCCATTTCTTCAGCCACCCACCAGGCATTCATACCAACGACGCCAATGCCCTGACTCACGCAGGCCCAGTAGGACAACAGCCACTCCGGGTAATTGCGCATGGCGATAGCGACCCGCTCTCCGTGGCTGACGCCCTGTTGCTTCAGCCAGTTGGCGATCGCTGCAACATCCCGGTGTGCATCGGCATAGGTCCAGCGTTCGTCTTCATAAACCAGGTAATCACGTTCTGCAAAGGGCGCTGTGCCAAGCCAGACTTCCCGTAAACTGGCAGGTGCGTTTGCATGGACCTTGATAGTCTGGCCTCTGACCTCTGCAGTGGTGATTTCAAAAGCGCCTCCAGGTCCGGTGAGTTCTGCCCAGACTTCTTTGAGTTCCTTGTACATCTAATTATTACTCCGGTTTAACAAGCGCTTGCGGCTCGCAGGTTATTGAAAATCAAAGTCGCTAAGATATGTATTCCTGCCGCCGGATGCAAATCAACCACCAATTCGTGACACTGATTGTCCGACCATTCTGTGACCTGTCCTGGCGACGGATTTCGTATACACTCTGCCGGAATACAAACCCATAAGGGATGACTGAAATGACGATGCTTCTTGAGGGGCTGAAGGTAATTGATGCTGCATCCTTTGTTGCCGGACCAGCGGCAGCGACGGTCATGGCAGATTTTGGTGCTGATGTGATTAAGGTCGAGCCGCCTGAAGGTGAAAGCTACCGTTACCTTGCTGCCCGCTACCGAACCAACTATTTCTGGCAGCTGACTTCCAGAAACAAACGGGGGCTGGCGCTGGACTTGCGTACCGAAGCGGGTCAGGAGGTAATTCATCGTCTCGTTGATGATGCGGATGTGCTGCTGGTGAATTTCAATGAGAAGCAGCTCAGGAACTACCGGCTCGATTATGACTATCTGCAGAGTCGCAATCCCAGACTGATCTTTGCCCATATGACCGGGTATGGCAGTCGCGGTCCCGATCGTGCAAAGCGGGCGTTCGACCTTGCCGCCTGGTGGGCCAGAACCGGGATAATGGACATGATGAAACCCAAAGATGGTCACCCTGTTAATGGGGTCGGTGGGGTTGGTGATCATGCCAGTGCGATGAGCCTGTTTGCTGCCATCATGCTGGGACTCTATCACCGCGAACGCACGGGGCAGGGTCGATATGTTTCGAGTTCCCTGGCGGCCAACGGTGTGTGGGCTAATGGTATGCAACTGCAAAGCACGATTGCCGGGAATGATGTGGCGACTGCGCTCAAAGAAAAGGGACAGGTAAGCCCCTTCACCGGCGCGTTTGAAAGCAGGGATGGCCGCTATGTGGTGCTGGTGGGAGCCGTTCCGGAACGGGAGTGGCCAAGACTCTGCCGGGCACTGGAACGAACCGAGTGGCTGGCTGATGAACGTTTTGCTGATATGGCTGGCATTATGTCCCATCGGGAGGAGGTGAAGGGGATGTTTGCGCGGGAGTTTTCGCGGCTGAAACTCGATGACATCGTCAGAAGACTCGACGCGGAGGACGCGACTTACTCTGTACTGGCAGAAAACCGCGAAGTGATTGAGGACGCGCAGCTGATCGAAAATGAGTATCTCGTCAGAACCGCCTCAGCTAACCCTGACTTCCAGTGGACAATCAGCTCGCCCATTGCGGTGGCGGGGGCTTCCAAACGGGTGCCGGGCGACCCGCCGGAAGTCGGACAGAACAGCGTGGCTATACTGCGGGAGCTGGGCTACGAAGACACCGATATAGAGCAGTTGTTAGCGAACCGGGTCACCAAACAGTTCATCTGATCGCGGGTGCCCGTCCGAAGACCGTGGACCTCAGGGTGTAATCACGACTTTACCAATAACTTTGCGGTCGGTGAGCATTTTCATGGCCGCCACTGCGTCGTCGAGGGCAAAAGTCTGGCACACGTACGGGTCGATGGCTTTCTGTTCAATCAGCGCGGTGAGGTCATCATCGATCTGCTTGCCCAGTGCAGGATTTCGACGTCCGACCTCGCCCGCCCGTACGCCAATAACAGAAATCTGTTTGATGAGAATGTGGTTGACCGGTGCTTGTGGCCAGACACCGCTGGTAAATCCAATGGTGAGGATGCGCCCGCCCCAGTTGATACACCGCATGGACTCATCAAAGACACTGCCACCGACGGGGTCGTATATCACATCGGCCCCGTTACCGTCTGTCAGGGCCTTGACCTCTTCGCGAAAGCCACCGAGTGATCCATCAGGTAGTGTGTAATTGATGACATGATCCGCACCACGGGCCTTTACGACGGCCAGCTTGTCGTCATCGCCCCCGGTTGCGATGACTTTGGCACCAAAGTGTTTGCCCAGGTCGACAGCCGCCATCCCGACGCCGCCAGTTGCTCCGTGAACCAGCAGGGTTTCGCCCGGCTGCAGGTTACCCCGCAATGTCAGTGCAACGAAGGCTGTGATATAGGTCGTCTTATAAGAGGCGGCCTTGGCGTAATCAAGATCGCCCGGAATGGGTTTGACCAGGTTCGCCGGCACATTAATCGCTTCTGCGAAGCCGCCATAGCGGGTATCTGCGCATACCTTGTCGCCTACCTTAAGGTCGCGCACGTTACTGCCGGTCGCGATCACATCACCTGCCACTTCACCCCCAGGGGCAAAAGGCAGTGGAGGTGCAAACTGATACTTCCCCTGAATCATCAGGATGTCGGGAAAATTTATGGCGCAGGCCCGAATCCGAATCTGTACCTCATCCGGTGCCGGGTCGCTCAGCTCGAGGGTGTCCATGGTTACGGTGGTAATGTCTTCACTGATCTCGTGACACCTGACGCTGCGAATTTTCATGGCTGTACCTGAACCTGAGTATTGAGTGAGTGACTGCACCGGGGTTGCCCGGCCAGAACCAGAATTTTCTGGATTGTGGCTGTTTATCAATGGGGAACATATCACGGCAGGTATAGCTGCTCCAGTCCGGAGTACCGGACAAATTGAACCTGTCACTAACTGCTGTCACACTAGCGGCAGTTATATTCTGGAGAGAAAAAAGTGGTTGAAGGTATAAATACAGTACCGGTCACAGAATGGCTCAGGGCTCATGTGCCGGGTCTCGCTGAGCCCGTTGATTTTTCGCTGATTGCCGGTGGGCATTCCAACCTGACTTACCGGGGCACTGATGCCGGTGGCAAAACGATTGTGTTGCGACGGCCACCGCTCGGTCATGTACTGGAAAGTGCCCATGACATGGGGCGTGAGTACAAAATCATCTCTGCGCTGGAAGACTCGGAAGTACCAGTGCCTGCAACCTTTGGCCTGTGTAAGGACAAGGATGTTAATGGGGCAGATTTCTATGTCATGGACTTCATCGATGGCATGGTGCTGAATGACTCAGAAGTGGGTGCCAGGGTTCCGGAAGCACAGCGACGACCCATTGGCCTGCATGTTATTGACATTCTTTCGAAGCTGCACAGCATTAATCCTGACGATGTCGGACTGGGTGATCTGGGTCGTAAAGAAGCTTATCTGGAACGTCAGATCAAGCGCTGGACCAAACAGTGGGAAGCTTCAAAAACTCATGAGATTCCAGAGATGGAAGAAAGCTGCCGTTTGCTTACGGAGAGAATGCCGGCGCAGATCGGGTCTACGATCGTGCACGGTGATTTCCGGCTCGGCAACATGATTGTCGGTGACGGTCAGGTGAAAGCGATTCTTGACTGGGAGTTGTGTACCCTGGGAGATCCTCTGGCTGATGTGGGTTACCTGCTGAATAACTGGGTAGGTCCGGGTGAGATTGTGAATGGACCGGGAGATCAGGCGCCAACGGCGGTGGGTGGCTATCCGGACCGCGATGAGTTGTGTGACATTTACACCCGCAATACCGGGCGGGATCTGTCGGGTATCAATTACTACCGGGCATTTTCTCACTGGCGACTGGCTGCTATCGGGCAGGGTGTGTACAAGCGCTATCTGATGGGTGCTATGGGCGAAGACCGTGGAGTTGATCTGGACCGTCAGAAAGAAGGCGTCAGAATCCGTGCACAGGCCGCGCTGAATTTGCTGGAATCCTGAGTATTCCGGTTGCGCCTGAGTGGGGTCGGCGAACTCTGGCCGCTGACCTCACTTTCTCTGAGGATCAGTCTGCCTGAGCTGTATCAGTGAATGACCGGGCGGGAGCCGGCAGACAATGCCATAAGGCGTTTGCTGGCTAACTCTCTGATCCGGTCGTCTGCTGCATTTTCAAGTACCCGGATATAGGTCAGTTCCGCCGCCTGCGGATTGCCCTGCATTTCAAACACCGCGCCTAACTGAATGTTGTATTCCGTTTGTTCCGGTATGAGTAGTAACTGTCTTTCGATACAGCTGCGGCTCTGTTCCCAGTCTTTGTTGTGCCAGAATATCTGCTTCAGATTGTCGAGGATGCGCAGCAAAATACTTCTGTTAGAGGCAGCCTCGAAATACTCTGGTTGCATGATAGCTCTGGGGCCGGCGATTTGCCGCAGCAGATTGCCGCAGTCTGCCTCGCTCAGAATCCTGCCACCAAAGGGATCCACAATCACCCGCTGTTCATAACCATAGCTGACCAGAAAATGTCCCGGGAAGCTGATGCCCGCCACAGGCAGACCGAGGCGTCTGCCAATGCAGATATGAATCAGGGCCAGGGTAATCGGAATGCCATTGCGGGTATCAATCACATGAGGGAGATAACTGTTCTCCGGGTCATAGTAGTGATTAATGTTGCCGCTGAATCCTTCCTGCTGATGAATGAAGTCAAGCAGGGCGGTAACCGGTACGCCAATCGGTCTGGCTCTGGCCTGCAGTTTTTCAAATTGCTGCGCGGCCCGGTCAAGATAAGTGAGATAGTGCTGCAGGTTCAGATCAGGTGTGGCTTCGGCCGCAATCAGCAGTGCCGCTTCATCAAGCGGGATGTCCTCGTCCGGGCCTTCGACCAGTTGCCGGAACTGATCGCGAATCTTCTGTGCAGTCATGGGGTCATCTTTACAAGGTTAATGGCTATATGCAATGCTCCGGTGGCTCGCAGGCACTGACTGTCTGTGTGAGCGCTCAGAAGCTATACGATGAACCCGCATTTATGAGTGATGACATCAGACCACCCGGTATCATGTTGCAGATGCTGGAAAGCCGTGCAGGGCTCGAGGCAACGCAGTTGCTGATGCAGCTTCCTTTGCTGCGAATGTCAGCCCCCCGTGGCAAGGGGCAACCCCTGATGGTGCTGCCGGGATTTATGGCAGACGACAACTCGACCTTCTTTCTGCGCCGCTACCTGACGAGTCTTGGGTACAGCGCCTATCCCTGGGAGCTGGGGGTTAATCGCCATCGTATGCTGGATTTCCTGCCGCTGCTGCATGAGCGTATTGAACAACTGTATCGCTCCCATGGCAGCAAAGTGACCCTTGTCGGCTGGAGCCGGGGCGGCATAATTTCCCGGGAGATTGCCCGCGATGCCCCAGAGTACATTCGTCAGGTTATTACTATTGGCTCGCCGGTCAAAGGAGGCGTCAGTGCTGCCAGCATCGGTAACTGGGTTAAAAGGGAAACCGGGCTGCCTGTCGAGGTGCTGAACAACCTGCTGCGCGAAAGACAGCGCAAACCCATCAGAGTGCCGGTAAGGGCCATCTACAGTAAGCTCGACGGGGTTGTCGCCTGGAAAGCCTGTATCGATGATCAGAATCCTGACGTAGAGCACTTTGAGATCAATGGTACCCACATAGGTATGGGTACCAATGCAGAAGTCTACCGGTTACTCGGGCGGTTACTCGCTGAGAGCTGATTCGCAGACTGTTTGCAGCAGCCGCAGACAAAATAACCATTCAATAAGAGCAGAGGGTGAGAATTATGGAATTTGATATCGCGATGACAGATGAGTTGTTGTCCACCACACGGGCGGTCCGTAAACGACTCGATTTTGACAGGCCAGTACCCAGATCCATTATTGAGGACTGCATCGATCTTTCCCAGCAGGCGCCTACGGGCACCAATTCTCAGGGCTGGCGCTGGATCGTCGTGGAAGATGCTGAAAAGCGCGCTGCGCTGGCCGAAATTTATCGCAAGGGGGCACAGGGCTATCTGACAGAACAGGGTCGCCAGGCAGAACAAAGTGGTGACCGCCAGACTGCCAGGGTGCTCGATTCAGCCCTGTTCCTGGCAGAAAATCTGCAGCATGCGCCGCTGCATGTCATTCCCTGTTTGCAGGGGCGGCCACCGGAAGGGGCGCCAGTCATCGCCTATGCAGGCCTCATGGGTTCGATTTTTCCTGCTGTGTGGAGTTTTCAGCTGGCGCTGCGGGCTCGTGGTCTCGGTTCCTGCCTGACATCGCTGCACCTGATTCATGAGAAGGAAGCTGCTGAATTGTTAGGTATCCCGGATGACGTACTGCAGGTGGCCTTACTGCCAGTGGCCTATACCAGGGGCACTGATTTTAAAAAGGCTGCCCGTCCACATCCTTCGACCATTATGCACTGGGACAGCTGGCAGGCCTGAGCCTGAAACTGACGATTATTACAGGGGGTATTATGAAACGCTTGTTAGTGTGTCTGGTGATCTTAAGTGTGGCTCAGTTCGGATACGCCGCTGATTTGCGCCGTGCAAAACCTGAGTCGGTAGGAATGTCCAGTGAGAGACTCGAGCGCATCAGGCCATTCATGGCGAAATATGTGGAGGAGGGCAAGCTCGCCGGTGTGATGACTGCTGTCGCCCGCAAGGGCAAGCTGGTTCATCTTGAAAAGGTGGGTAAGCTGAATATCGAAACCGGTGAACCACTGAAAGATGATTCCCTGTTCCGGATATATTCCATGTCAAAACCCATCGTCACTGTAGCGGCAATGATGTTGCACGAACAGGGCAGGTTTCGGCTGGATGATCCGGTGGCTGATTATCTGCCGGAATTCAAAGACACCATGGTGCTGGTGGATGGCGTTGAGGTGCCGCAGACCCATCCCTTTACCATCCGTGAACTGATGAGTCATCAGGCAGGGCTGACTTATGGTGTGTTCAGTGATACGCCTGTCGACCGCCTGTATCGTGCAGCGGGTATTCTGCGCAACAAAAACCTCGAAGAGATGGTGACTGAGTTGGGCAAGATTCCTCTGCTGAATCAGCCGGGCACCAAGTGGGTTTATTCCGTCTCTGTGGATGTTCTGGGTCGGCTCATCGAGGTGATTGCCGGGCAGCCACTGGATGTCTATTTACAGGAGCAATTGTTCGCGCCTTTGCGAATGGTGGATACTTTTTTCGAAGTGCCCAGGGATAAACTCGAGCGCTTCGGTACCAACCATATTAAGGACCCTGAAACCGGTGCACTTAAGGTGTTTGACAGCCCGGAGACCAGTCAGTTTGCCAACAATGTGACCTTCTTTTCCGGCGGTGGAGGACTTGTCAGTACCATGGCCGATTATTTGCGGTTTGCCCAAATGCTGGCTAATGGTGGCGAGCTTGACGGTGCCCGTATTATCAGCCCGAAAACCCTGCAGGTAATGACCCGTAATCATCTGGCTCCCGGTGTTACCTCCGGTTTCGGTGAGCGCCCCGGGACCACAGGCACATTTGCCTTTGGGCTGGGTTTTGGGGTTGCCGTTGAAGAGCCCCTCAGTAATCTTGGCTCCGCAGGTGAATTCACCTGGGGCGGTGCGGCAGGTACGATCTTCTGGGTCGATCCCAAAGAAGATCTGATTGCCGTGCTTATGGTGCAGATGATGCGTAATCCCTATCCGCTGCGAACCCAGTTCAAGAACCTGGTCTACCAGGCGGTGACTCAGGCTAACGACTGAAAACGATTTCCCGAGGGTATCGACCAGCAGCCATGATGAGAGCAAATGACTGACCCGGCGCTGATTCTGATTGCAGAACCCGGCGTCGCGGCGGCGGTATTGCACCTGTCACTCCGTGCATACCAGCAGGAGGCGAGGCTGCTCGGGGTTGAGGATTTTCCGCCACTGC
>JAGRIO010000078.1 GCA_020443225.1 Pseudomonadales bacterium | reverse complement strand
CTTACTGGGGCTGCAGGTAGAAACAGAGTCGACACTGTTACAGAGTCATGGCTCAGACTGGACGCGCTTTTATGCGCCAGCACCTCTGGGTGTTGTATTCCCCAGGACCACAGAAGATGTCCTGCAGATAGTCAGGATTGCCCGTGAACACAATATCGCGCTGGTGCCTTCCGGCGGTCGCACAGGTCTCAGTGGTGGGGCGGTGGCGAAAAGCGGTGAGCTGGTGGTGTCGTTTGATCGCATGAATCAGATTCTGGATTTCAATCCCACTGACCGGTATGTCACCGTGCAGCCCGGCGTGATAACCGCCACACTGCAGGAGTTCGCGGAACAGCAGGGATATTTCTATCCGGTTGATTTTGCCTCTTCTGGTTCCAGCCAGATAGGGGGCAATATTTCCACCAATGCAGGTGGTATCAAGGTGCTGCGTTATGGTCTGACCCGCGACTGGATTGCCGGGTTGAAAGTGGTGACTGGCACAGGCGAACTGCTCGAGCTGAATAAGGGACTGGTTAAGAACGCCACGGGCTATGATTTACGGCATCTGATGATTGGCGCAGAAGGTACGCTCGGGTTTATTGTCGAAGCGACAATCAGGCTGGCGGCCAGACCTCGGGAATTGAATGTCATTCTGCTGGCGGTGCCGGAAATGGGCGCCATCATGAATTTGCTGGCAGCGTTCCGGGAAAAACTGCAGCTGACAGCCTATGAATTCTTTTCGGAAAATGCGTTGCAACATGTACTTCAGCATTCCGGTGGCAGGCACCCTTTCCATGACAGTGCACCCTGGTATGCGTTGCTGGAATTTGAATCGTTAACGGAAACGGACACTGATCAGGCAATGGAGGTTTTCGAAGTCTGCCTGGAAGAAGGCTGGTGCCTTGATGGTGTCATCAGTGCCAGCGAGGCTCAGCGGCAGGAATTGTGGAGTTATCGTGAGCGGATATCTGAATCGATTACACCCCACACGCCTTATAAAAATGATGTGGCTGTCCGGGTATCCAGGGTGCCGGAGTTTCTGGCGGCAGTTGATGCGGAGGTCAACGCCCGCTACCCGGACTACGAGATCGTCTGGTTCGGTCATATCGGCGATGGCAATCTGCACCTGAATATACTGAAGCCTGCAACACTGGACACCGGGGTATTTAAGGCTGAATGCGAAAAAGTCAGCGAATATGTGCTGGCAATCGTCGAACAATATGAAGGTAGTGTATCAGCTGAGCACGGGGTAGGCCTGATCAAGCGGGATCAGTTGCACTTTTCCCGCTCGCCTGCGGAACTGGCTTTTATGCGTGCCATTAAACAGGTATTTGATCCCGACAACATCATGAATCCTGGCAAAGTTATTGCCATGGATAATCCGCTCTGAAATATGGAAGTTCGTGCAAATAATCCGCGCTGACAATTCTGATAGCTGGCGGCACGCCAGCTTTGTGAGACTGTCGCCCAGAAGGCGCTAACGAGTCAGCTTCTGTACGCCATTGACACCTGCTAACAGTAACACAGAGGCGGGTTGAATCGCGAACAGACCGTTTGTGACCACACCCGGTATGTCATTGATAGCAGATTCCAGCTGCGGTGCATCAACGATGTTAAGATCATAAACATCGAGAATGATATTGCCATTGTCGGTCGTGACGCCTTCCCGCCATGCAGGGGTTCCGCCCAGCTGCACCAGTGTCCTTGCAACGGCGGATCTGGCCATCGGAATGACTTCCACCGGTAGTGGGTATTTTCCAAGTCGTTGCACCAGTTTAGACTCGTCGGCAATGCAGATGAATTCTCTGGCCACTGAGGCAACTATTTTTTCCCGGGTCAGCGCTGCGCCACCACCTTTTATCAGTTCAAGCTGCGCATTGGTTTCGTCAGCGCCATCAATATAAAACGGCATCTCCTTAACGCTGTTCAGGTCATAGACCGGAATGCCGTGGGACTTCAGTCGTTCCGCAGAAGCTTCAGAACTGGCAACTGTGCCATCAAAGCGGTGGCGCAGTGCTGCCAGTTGGTCAATAAAGCAATTGGCAGTTGAACCAGTACCTACGCCGATGATCATGTCCTCCCGCAGGTGGGGTGTAATGTATTCTATGGCGGCCGCGGCAACCTGTTGCTTCAGAATATTCTGGTCCATGGTGTTCCGGTGCGTATGAAAAGCATTAAGTTTATACTGTGCTCCCTTCATGCTCCACCGAAACGGCGGCCCCGGATAACCTGAGACTCAGGCGCGCTGTTTAGTCACCGCAATCAAGAGGCACGGGAATGACTGAAAATTATATTCGCCGGATTCTGGAAGCCAACGTCTATGACGTTGCACAGCAGTCGCCGCTGGATGATGCATCGAACCTTTCTGCGCGGCTCGGCGTCAGAGTGTTGCTGAAGCGCGAAGACCTGCAACCAGTGTTCTGCTTTAAATTGCGTGGCGCTTACAACAAGATCAGTCGCCTGGCGCCGGATGTGAGGCAACGTGGTGTTGTGACGGCTTCTGCCGGTAATCATGCGCAGGGGGTCGCCCTGGCTGCCACCAGACTGGGTATCAAATCGGTGATTGTGATGGGGCGCAATACACCGCAAATTAAAGTTAATGCCGTTGCGAGTCTGGGTGGTGAAGTTGTACTTCATGGCGACAATTATGACGAAGCCGCGGCCCATGCTGAGGCACTGATGGCAGCGCATGGTTACACCTACGTGCATCCTTTCGACGACCCGGATGTCATCGCCGGACAGGGCACGATCGGTATGGAAATTCTGCGCCAGCACACTGGCCGGCTGGACGCGGTCTTTCTGCCTGTGGGTGGGGGTGGATTAATCAGTGGTGTGGCAGCGTATATCAAATACCTTCGACCGGAAGTCAGGATTATTGGTGTGGAAGCCGAGGGCGCGGCGGGCATGTGGGCAGCATTGCAGGCAGGAAAACGGGTGAAGCTTGATCCGGGGAATCTCGATCAGTTTGCTGATGGCACAGCGGTGCTGCAAGTGGGCCGGGAGACGTTCAGGATAGCCCGCAAACATGTAGACGATGTGATCAGGGTAACCACCGACGAGATCTGCGCAGCCATCAAGGATATTTTTGAGGATACCCGCAGCATCTCAGAACCTTCCGGGGCACTGGCGGTAGCGGGTATCAAAAAATATCTCGCGTGCCAGACAGCGCAAACAGGCGTCGACAAAAACAGCGTCTTCGCCGCTGTGGTCAGCGGTGCTAACGTCAACTTTGATCGTTTACGACATATTTCTGAGCGTGCGGAAATTGGTGAAAAGCGCGAGATGCTGTTGGGGGTCACCATTGCTGAGCAACCCGGCAGTTTCAAAAAGTTCTGCGCCGCAATTGGCAAGCGCAGTATTACCGAATTCAATTACCGTTATTCGGGCGCAGCCGGTGCCCGTGTCCTGGTTGGGCTGGCTACCAGTCCTGATGACAATGATCGCCGTAAACTTCTCGACAAGCTGGCCAGTAAATACGACATTGTTGATCTGTCAGATAACGAAGTCGCAGTGTTGCACGTCCGCCATATGGTGGGTGGACGTATACCGGATACGTCGGATGAGCGGTTGTTGCGCTTTGAATTCCCGGAGCGACCTGGTGCGCTGATGAATTTCCTGTCAGTACTGGGTCAGGATTTTAATATCTCTATGTTCCACTACCGCAATCACGGTTCCGCCTGGGGACGGGTGCTGGTGGGTGTGCAGGTACCGACGGGGCAGCTGAAGCAGTTCCGGGCTTCACTCAGGCTTCTGGGCTACCGCTACTGGGACGAGAGCGATAATCCGGCCTATCGCATGTTTCTTGCTGCAGAATTTGCGCCATCCTGAGTCTCAGTCTGGCAGTTCAGCCAGCTTACCCTGATGAAACTGCCGGTATTCAGCTTCAAATGACAGCAATGAAGGATCTTTCAGACGATCGATATACAGATGTCCCTGCAGGTGATCGAACTCGTGCTGAAAAACGGTTGACAGAAAACCCGTCAGCTCCATGCTGCGGGCAGATGCCTGCTCGTCGAGGTAGTCAATGCGTATATGCTGAGGTCTTTCTACATATCCCATCATTCCGGGTACCGAAAGACAGCCTTCCCAGTAGCCTGCGGTCTCTTCGGCAATCACGGTCATCACCGGATTGACAAATACGCTGAATGGAATGGTGGGGATATCTCCATAGCGGCTCTCGTTGTTGATGATCTCAACCACGGCAACCTGAACCGGGATATTCACCTGAGGGGCCGCCAGTCCGATCCCGCCGCTTGCATGCAGGGTCTCATGCATATCACGAATCAGGGTCTTGAATTCCTCCGAGCCAATCTTATCCACAGGATAAGGTGCAGCGATCTGTCGCAGGGTTGGATGTCCCATTCTGATAATGTCCAGAATTGCCAAGGGAAGTCTCCTGTAGGGTTTGGTTAAAGTATGTCGTAAATCCGCCGCTATGGTCGAGAGGAATCCGTGCAGGTAAGTACCCGCTAGCGGGCAAAAGACCACCATTCCTGTGATTCAATGCACAAAATTGGAACAAAAGCATTGCGAATTATTAAAGTTGGTTATATCTTAACCATCCCCGCAGTGATAGCGGGTATGAAAGGACACAATGAAAAAGAAACCGGATCTCGTCGTAGTTATTTTTATCGTTTTTGGTCTTGGCGTTGCTGTTAACGCGGTAGGCCAGGCACTTGGTTTCTGAACCGGATTGCTCCGGATTCAGTAATCACTGCATCCAATGGCACATCCCAGGAGGCTGGCATTAACAAGTCGGTTTCCTGGCATGCGTGTGCAATCCCCACCAGTACCGGTCTCCTCCAGCGCAACCGGCTACCCATTGTTCTGTCATAGTACCCCTTACCCATACCCAGTCGGGCTCCCTCACGGCTGAAACCCACCAAAGGCAGCAGAACCAGGTCCAGCATGGCTGGATTGATGCACAATGCGGGATCATAACCAGGCTCGCGAATCATGAAACGATTGATGACAAAATCCGACTCAGAATCCGGGTACGGCTGGAACAGCAGGCGCATCGGCTCCCAGGGGCGCAGCGCGTCTGAGATCAGGGGCAGGTAAATGTTCTTTCCGCGACTTCGAAGTATCTGGCTGAACTGTCCCAGATCGACTTCGCCGTCCGCGGCAAGATACAGTGCGATGCGGCTGGCTGACCGGAAAGGTGTAAAGGTCAGCAGGTGTGACATGACGGCCCGGGCATGAGCCTGCTGTTCGGCCGCAGTCAACTCACGGCGGCGCCTGCGAAGCTGGGTGCGCAGCGCTTTGTTCATGCTACGCGGCGCTTTGTTCATAGAGTGTACCTTCGTGACATCCCGCTGAACCGGGGCTGAAGAAGACGATTGTGGCAGAAGTAAAAAAGGGTTCCCCAAATTGCCGCTGTTCTCACAGGCCCTTGAACCCTGCGGTTCAAGGCGGTGGCCCCTGACGAGCTACAGGCTTTCCGACTTGCGGACATGCACATTCACATCGAAAAAAGACCTCCTGGTTATCGCATAAAGGGTCGAGGACATGTCGACTGGCAAGCAACCCAGGGAACAGTGCAAGTATAACGTAAAGTCCCGGAACGGGTATGGAGATCCTCAGCGATTGATGGATTTGATGCGATTCAGGGCCTGATCGAGTTTACCGTTGAGGTGATGTATCTCATCTTCCGTGGAAAGAATGACAGCATCTTTCTGCTTTGACGCGGCGAGAAAATCATTGGCAATGTTCAGCGCCGCCATCACTGCGATCCGGTCAAGTCCAAGGACAGTAGAATTGCTCTTCACCTCGCGCATCTTGGCATCGAGGTAACTGGCAGATTCGCGCAGCGCAGACACTTCTTCTGGTTTGCAGCTGAACTGATATTGCTTGTCGAGAATGGATACGGTGACAGTCTGGGTATTACTCATGGTTTACTACTCATGGTCGCGACCCTATTCTTGCTCAAGAGATTTAAGGCGCATGATCATAGCCTCGACCTTGCTCTTCGCCAATTCATTTTTCTCCAGCAGCCTGGTCCGTTCTTCCAGCCAGCGGGCTTTATCGGCTTCCATTCCGGACTGCTTGCGTTCGAGCTCTTCCATTAGCTGGATCAACTCGTCAATCTTTGCTTCAAGGTCCCTGA
Organism: Pseudomonadales bacterium; assembly: GCA_020443225.1. Lineage (GTDB taxonomy): Bacteria > Pseudomonadota > Gammaproteobacteria > Pseudomonadales > Azotimanducaceae > UBA4582. The sequence continues at coordinate 7,105 of JAGRIO010000078.1, read as the reverse complement.
TTTCCAAGCGCGTCTACCCGGGTGAGATAAGTCGGTTACTATAAATCCAGCCTCGGTGACAGGTCAAACAAGGCCGCGGTCGTGTTATTGTATGGCGTCTCCACCTGGCCGGTAAATACGATGAAAAACTACTCCGAACTGCATCAGGCCCTGGGTGATCTGTTGGCTGACCACTCGCTGGCTGAAGTCCACGGATTGCTGACCGGCTTGCGTTGCAGCGGTTCGCGAGCCAGCCATAGTGAGATGACTGACCAGATTTCGGCGCAGTTCATGTCCAGCCCTTCCGGGGCCCAACGACAGGTAATTGAAACGCTGGTCGCTGACATTGACACGGCCCTGCGCGATTCGGATCTGGGTTTTCAGGTCATGATTCCGGCTGACAATACGCCCGTCAGTGAACGAACCGCATCGCTGGCGCAGTGGTGCACGGGTTTTCTGGCAGGATTCGGATTATCGGGGCGGTTTCAGGAAAGTGAGCTGGGTGAAGAAGTACGGGAGTTGCTGGCGGATCTGAGTCGAATCTCCGTTCTCGATGAGGAGATTCCCGAAGATGACGACAATGAGGCCGACTTCACCGAAATTGTGGAATATGTCCGCATGTCGGCCATGCTGATTTACACCGAGTGTTCAGCAGGCCCTGTCCATTAACATTTCAGGAGAAACAGGTTTGAGTAAGTCCGGCCCGGTGATTTCGCTTCGTGAGTTCAGGCGCAGACGTCAGGAACTCATGGATATGATGGATGAGAACTGTATTGCCATTCTGCCCAGCGCCCGGGTGATGTCCCGCAACAGCGATGTGGACTATCAGTTCCGGCAGGACAGTGATTTTCAGTATCTGGCTGGATTTCCGGAGCCCGAGGCGGTTCTGGTAATTATTCCGGGCCGTGAACACGGGGAAACGATTCTGTTCTGCCGCGAACGGGACCCGGAAGCGGAACGCTGGCATGGCAAAATCACCGGCCCCGAACGGGCCATGCAGCTCTATGGGCTGGACGATGCGTTTCCCATCAGTGATATCGATGACATATTGCCTGGCCTGATCGAAGGCAAAAGTAAGCTCTACTACTCCATGGGGGCCAATCATGATTTTGACGGTCAGATCATCCATTGGGTTAACAGCATTTCGACCAATCAGCAGTCCGGCAGCCGCCCGCCGGGTGAATTCTCGCATCTTGGCAATCTCATTCATGAGTTACGGCTGTTTAAGAGTAAACAGGAGTTAGAAGTGATGCGACATGCGGCCCATGCCACCGCGGTTGGTCATAAGGCACTGATGGAACTGACAGCACCGGGTCGCTATGAATATCAGCTGGAGGCTGCCTTGCTGAACGGTTTCATGATGGAAGGCGCACGGTCACCGGCCTACCCTTCCATCGTGGGGAGCGGAGAGAACGCCAACATACTGCACTACACCGATAATGATGCAGAACTTAAAGAAGGCGAACTGGTGCTGATTGATGCAGGTGCCGAGTATCAGTGTTATGCCTGTGACGTCACCCGGACCATTCCCGTCAACGGCAAATTTACCGAGGCTCAGCGAGAAGTCTATGAGATTGTGCTGGCGGCTCAACTGGCGGCCATCGACATGGTCAGGCCGGAGAATCACTGGAATCAGCCCCACGAAGCAGCAGTCCGGGTGCTGACTGAAGGCATGGTCAGACTTGGTTTGCTCGAAGGCGACCCGGCTCAGCTGATTGAGGAAGAAGCCTATCGTAAGTTTTATATGCACCGCACTGGTCACTGGCTGGGCCTCGATGTTCATGATGTCGGTGAATATCAGATTGATGGCGAGTGGCGGGTGTTTGAACCGGGCATGGTGACTACCATCGAACCTGGTCTGTATATTTCTGAAGCCCTGAAGGACGTCCCGGCCAGATACCGGGGCATTGGTGTACGCATTGAGGACAATGTGCTGGTGACCAGATCCGGCAATGAAGTTCTCACCAGCATGATCCCCAAAAGCGTCGCTGAGATAGAGGCGGCGATGGCCGTGGGTTAAAGACGGAACAGCGAAGGGTGTGAAGATGACAGAAACAGATATTCTGGTCGTGGGCGGCGGCATGGTAGGCCTTTGTTTTGCCAATGGTCTGCAGGGTTCTGGTCTTGATGTTACGGTTGTCGATGGCATGCCATCGCCGGTGGCGGCTGACGCAGGTGGTGGGTCAGCACCGGTGAGAACTGGTTATGCTCTGCAGTCTGGTGTTGAACCGCGGGTCAGCTCGGTTAACCTCGCCTCTGAGCTGCTACTGCGCCGGGCCGGTGGCTGGCCCGAAGCAGTTCAGGCACCAGTTGAAGGTATGCAGGTATGGGATGGGCGCGGCACCGCTGAAATTACCTTTGATGGAGCGCTGATTGGGGAAGCTCATCTGGGTACGATTGTAGAGAATCAGGCGATTGTCGCGGCGCTGCATGACACTGCAGTCAAACGGGCAGAAGCAACTTTGTTGTTTGGTACCCGGGTCACTGCGGTTGAACCGGACCCGGTTGGTTACCGGGTATTGCTGGATTCCGGTGAAGCGATCAGTTGCCGTCTGCTGGTCGGTGCAGATGGTGCGCAATCCCGGATCCGTGAGCTGATGAATATTCGCACCATTGAGTGGTCTTACCAGCAACAGGCCATGGTCACCACGATTGAAACTGCCCTGCCTCACGGCAATATTGCCCGGCAGTGTTTCACAGACCAGGGTCCTCTGGCCTTTCTGCCTCTCAGGCACCCTAACCTGAGTTCCATTGTCTGGTCTACCAATGTGACGGAGTCGCTGATGGCGCTGGATGATGAAGCGCTCTGCCAGCGGCTGACTGCCGCTTCGGAAGAGGTGCTGGGTGCCGTGCTGGGGTGTGACCGGCGCTTTAGTTTCCCATTGCGTCAGCGCCATGCGACCCGCTATGTGGGCGATCATCTGGTCCTGATCGGTGATGCTGCGCACACCATTCATCCGCTGGCAGGCCAGGGCGCTAACCTCGGTTTTGCCGATGCCAGAGCGCTTTGTGCTGCACTTCAGCGCTGTCGTATTGAAGGACTGACCCCCGATGACGCTCTGTTGTTGAAAGGCTATCAGCACGAGAGACGACCGGAAAACCTGTTAATGACCGGTGTGATGGAAGGCTTCAAACGGTTGTTCGATACCAGTGATCCCGGGGTGAACTGGCTGCGTAACACTGGCATGAATTTAGTGGCGGGCAGCCGGCCCCTGAAGACCATGATTGCCAGACTGGCCACCGGATCCTGAGGCTGTAAATAAACAATATTCATGCAGGCCGTTAAGTCTGTTCACTGTTTTACAGGGCCATGAACAGCTAGAATAGGCGCCTTTCAAAAACCCGGGACAGTCCTATGGGCCACAAAACCCCCATCTACGAACTTCACCTTGAGCAAGGCGCCAAAATTGTCGATTTCGGCGGTTGGGATATGCCCATTCACTATGGTTCACAGGTCGAAGAGCACCACGCGGTGCGTAACGATGCGGGTGTTTGTGATGTATCGCATATGACCATTGTGGATCTGACCGGTGCAGACGCGACGGTGTGGCTGCGCCGTCTGATCAGCAATGACGTAGCCAAACTGACAACCACAGGTAAGGCGCTGTACAGCGGTATGCTGAATGATCAGGGTGGCGTGCTGGATGACCTGATCGTCTACCGGACTGAAAGCGGATATCGCATCGTGGTGAACTGCGCCACCCGGGAAAAAGATCTGGCCTGGATGAACGAGCAAACTGAGGGTTTCGATGCGGTTCTGGAAGAACGGGCTGATCTGGCCATTCTGGCGGTACAGGGACCTGCTGCTATTGATAAGGTCACCTCGCTGGTCGGCCCCGGGCATGGTGCCGTGATCGCACAACTCAAACCCTTTGTCGGCCTGCCTTCTGGCAACTGGTTTATTGCCCGCACCGGATACACCGGTGAGAAAGGCGTAGAAATTATGTTGCCCGCAGAAGATGCGCGGCAGCTGTGGCAACAGTTAATGTCAGCGGGCGTGCAGCCTGTCGGACTGGGAGCCCGCGATACCCTGCGCCTGGAAGCGGGTATGAATCTCTATGGTAGTGACATGGATGAATCGGTAACCCCCTACGAGTCCAATATGGCCGTTACTGTTGTGCTCGAAGATCATGATTTCATTGGTAAGGCAGCCCTTCAGGCACAACTGGCGCAGGGCGTCAGCCGGCAGCTGGTGGGCCTGGTGATGCTGGAGCGCGGTGTGTTGCGTGCTCACTACCCAGTGTTCAGAAACAATGTGCAGGTCGGTGAGATTACCAGCGGTGCCCACTCGCCAACCCTGGGGCACAGTATCGCGCTGGCCCGCATCGAAACCGGAGAGGGAGACCTCGAGGTAGAGATTCGTAATAAACGTCTTCCTGTTAAGCAGGTAAATCCGCCTTTTGCCCGCAATGGCAAGCAGGTTTACAAGCTGGACTGAGGCACAAAAACAAACCTTATGACCTTAAGAGGAATCAATAATGGCTGAATTTCCAGGTGATCTGTACTTTGCGGAAAGTCATGAATGGGCCCGGATTGAAGATGATGGCACGATTACCGTGGGCATCTCTGATCATGCGCAGGACTCGCTGGGCGATGTCGTGTTCGTTGAACTGCCGGAAGTCGATGCGACAGTAGAAGCTGGTGGTGAAGCAGGCGTTGTCGAGTCGGTGAAAGCGGCATCTGATATCTATGCACCGGTTTCAGGCACGATCACAGCGGTGAACACCGCGCTGGAAGACGCGCCGGAAACGGTCAATGAGTCGCCTTATGACAATGGCTGGTTCTTTAAAATGAAACCGGACAATCTGGACGACGTAAAAGCCATGATGAACGCCGAAGCCTACGAAAGCTTCTGTGAGAACGAAGACCACTGACCGACAGGTCACCACCGCCAACTACAGTTGAGGTAACTTCATGCCCTTTGTGCCCCATACACCGGCCGATGAGCAATATATGCTTGAAGCGATCGGTGCCTCCTCTATTGAAGATCTGTTTGACGAGATACCTCCGGCCCTGCGTGCCGGCGTGCTGACCAGGACACCAGACGGCATTTCAGAAATGGAATTGCTGCGACTTATGTCTGAGCGCGCCCGGGCAGATGAGGTCGCCCTCTCGTTTCTGGGGGCCGGTGCCTATCAGCACCACATTCCGGCGGCAGTCTGGGAACTGGTTGGACGCGGTGAATTCCTCACGGCCTACACGCCGTATCAGGCGGAAGCCAGTCAGGGCACTCTGCAGCTGATTTATGAATTTCAGACCATGATTACCCGTCTGACAGCGATGGACTGTGCCAATGCCTCGGTTTACGAAGGCGCATCAGCGCTGGCCGAGGCAATTCTGATGGCCGTGCGTGCCAACCGGAAATCCAAATCCAGGAAAGTGCTGACGCTGGGCAGTATCCATCCGCGTTACCTGTCTGCCTGTAACACCATCGTCCGCAATCAGGGCCTGGATATTGAGATTGTTGCCGTGGATGACGCCACCGGTACGGTTGCCACTGAATCTCTGGGGCCCTGGCAGGATGAAGACATCGCTGCACTCATCGTCCCCTGCCCGAACTTCTTCGGGGCACTTGAAGAGGTAGACGCGCTCACCAACTGGGCGCATGCGAAAGACACGCTACTGATCGCTGTGGTCAACCCGGTAGCTCTGGCACTGATCAGACCACCCGGTGAGTGGGGCGAGACGGGTGCCGATATTGTGGTGGGCGAGGGCCAGCCGCTGGGTGTACCACTGGCTTCCGGCGGACCCTATGTTGGCTTTATGTGTTGTACACAGGCCCTGGTGCGGCAGATGCCCGGCAGGATAATTGGCGCTACCGAAGATCTGGATGGTAAGCCTGGTTATGCCCTCACCTTGCAGGCCAGAGAACAGCATATCCGCCGTGCCAAAGCGACCTCTAATATCTGTACCAATCAGGGTCTGCTGGTCACGGCCGCTACTATTCATATGAGTTTGCTGGGTGATCAGGGCCTGGCCTCGATTGCCAACCAGTGTCATGGCGGCACCATGTCATTACTGGCCGCTGCGACCTCAGTACCAGGCGTGAGTCGCAGGTTTTCGGCACCGGTGTTTCATGAAGTTGCCCTGCAACTGCCAAAACCAGCGGTTGAGGTTCTGGCCCGCATGCGAGAGGACAGTATCCTCGGTGGTTACGACCTGGGCCAGATTTCGGAAGCACTCGCGGATTGTATGCTGGTGAACGTCACCGAGACCAAGACCAGTGAAGATATTGCCGCATTTACGGCCAGCCTGAAAAAAGCATGTGAGGAGTAACCCATGTTGATTTATGAAATCAGTGCCGAAGGGCGTAACGCTGCGGCTCAGTTCATCAGTACTGAGTACCCGGCCAATGGTGAAATTCCTGAAGCTATGCTGAGAAAAACAGCGCCGGGTTTACCTGCGGTGTCTGAGTTGCAGGTAGTCCGTCATTTCACCAATCTGTCGAAAAAGAACTTCGCTATTGATGGTCAGTTTTATCCCCTGGGTTCCTGCACCATGAAATACAATCCCCGCGGAGCGCATAAAGCCGCTTCCCTGCCGGGATTTCTTGGTCGTCATCCCATGGCACCGGAAGTTGTGAGTCAGGGATTCCTGTCGTGTCTGTATGAGCTCCAGGAAATTCTTAAAGATGTCACCGGCATGCAGTCAGTATCGCTTACCCCTATGGCAGGTGCTCAGGGTGAGTTTGCCGGTGTTGCCATGATTCGTGCCTACCACGACAAGAATAATGATCATGAGCGCACTGAAATCCTGATTCCCAATGCAGCGCACGGCACCAATCCGGCGACCGCAGTCATGTGTGGTTATAAGGTGCGGGAAGTGCCGGTCACAAAAGAAGGTGATGTTGACCTTGATGCGCTGAAGGCGGCGGTGGGACCTCAGACAGCCGGGCTGATGATGACAAACCCCTCTACCTGCGGCGTTTTTGAACGTCAGATTCAGGAGATCGCGCAGGTCGTTCATGAAGCTGGTGGATTGCTTTACTACGATGGCGCTAATCTCAATGCCATCCTGGGGAAGGTGAAACCAGGCGACATGGGCTTTGATGTGTTGCACATGAACCTGCACAAAACCTTCGCGACGCCACATGGCGGCGGCGGGCCAGGTTCCGGTCCGGTGGGCG
>JAGRIO010000077.1 GCA_020443225.1 Pseudomonadales bacterium | reverse complement strand
AGATCAACCACATCGTAGTTGTTACATTGCAGAACAACACCGACAATATTCTTGCCGATGTCATGCACGTCGCCTTTCACCGTTGCCATCAGAATCTTACCCTTGGGTTTTGAGGCTTCGGTTTTTTCGGCTTCGATATAGGGCACCAGGTGCGCGACGGATTGCTTCATGACCCGGGCGCTTTTAACCACCTGCGGCAGAAACATCTTACCAGCGCCAAACAGATCGCCCACCTTGTTCATGCCCTGCATCAGTGGGCCTTCAATTACTTCAATGGGGCGGTCGTACTGCAGTCTGGCTTCTTCTGTGTCTTCTGTGACATAGGTGTTAATACCCTTCACCAGCGCGTGTGCAAGCCTTTCTTCTACCGGCCATTCGCGCCAGGCCAGATCTTCGGTGCTGGCACGGGCACCACCGCCGGTATAACGGTCAGCAATTTCAAGCAAGCGCTCGCTGGCATCTGCACGCCGATTCAGGATGACATCTTCCACTCTGTCCCGGAGTTCCTGTGGAATCTCTTCGTACAACGCCAGCTGACCGGCATTGACAATACCCATGGTCAGACCTGCCCTGATGGCGTGGTACAGAAAGACTGCGTGGATCGCTTCGCGGACCTGATTGTTGCCCCGGAACGAGAACGACACGTTGCTGATACCACCGGATATCTTGGCGTAGGGCAGGTTTTCGCTGATATAGGTACAGGCATCAATGAAGTCTTTGCCGTAGCTGTTGTGTTCCTCGATGCCAGTAGCCACAGCAAAAACGTTAGGGTCAAAGATGATGTCTTCCGGCGGAAAGCCAATTTCATTAACCAGAATGTCGTATGAGCGCTTACAGATCTCCTGCTTTCTTGCCAGGTTGTCTGCCTGTCCCTGCTCATCAAAAGCCATGACAACGACAGCTGCGCCATACTTTTTACACAGCCGTGCCTGTTCACGGAACTCTTTCTCACCAGCCTTCAGACTGATGGAGTTAACCACTGACTTGCCCTGCAAACATTTCAGACCTGCTTCGATGATCTCCCATTTGGATGAGTCCACCATCACTGGTACCCGGCTGATCTCCGGTTCAGAGGCAATCAGGTGCAGAAACTTCACCATCGCGGCCTGAGAGTCCAGCATGCCTTCATCCATGTTGATATCGATAATCTGCGCGCCGTTGTTAACCTGGGACTGAGCGACCTCCAGTGCCTGTTCGTAATCCTCCTCACGAATCAGACGGGCGAATTTTGCAGAGCCGGTGACATTGGTTCGCTCACCCACATTGATAAACAGCGATTCGTCAGTCACCCGGAACGGTTCCAGGCCGCTGAGCAGCATTTCCCGCTTCACCGTTGGTATTTTCCGGGGCGAATATTGTTCAACCGCAGCGGTAAAGGCGCGAATGTGGTCAGGACCCGTACCACAACATCCACCAATCATGTTCACCAGCCCGGAATCCATATAGGACGCCATGGCTGCAACCATCTGTTCTACGGTTTCATCATATTCACCAAATTCGTTAGGCAGGCCACGGTTTGGATAGGCACTGATCATACAGTCAGCGATCTGGCTCAGGTCCTCGATATACGGTCTGAGCTCATCAGCACCAAGCGCACAGTTGAAACCAACCGCGAGGGGTTTGGCATGCCGGATCGATGCCCAGAATGCTTCGACCGTCTGCCCTGATAACAAGCGTCCGGAAGCATCAGTGATGGTGCCGGAAATGATGATCGGCAGTTCCTGACCTGTTTCCTCAAAAATTGACAGGGCCGCGAAAATGGCTGCCTTGGCATTGAGGACGTCGAAAATGGTCTCGATCAGGATCAGGTCGGCACCGCCTTCAATCAGCCCGCGAATACCTTCACCATAGTCATCCACCAGCTCGTCAAAGGTGATGTTGCGGAAACCCGGATCATTAACGTCCGGTGACAGGCTGGCGGCCCGGGTTGTCGGTCCCACTGCACCGGCAACGAAGCGCGGTTTGTCCGGAGTCCTGGCAGTCATTTCGTCAGCCACTTCCCGCGCCAGGCGGGCGGCTTCCACGTTAATTTCAAAGCTCAGGGCTTCGCAGCCATAGTCGGCCTGAGAGACACGGTTCGCCGTGAAGGTGTTGGTTTCGATGATGTCGGAACCAGCCTCCAGATATTGCTGATGGATCGCTTTCAGCGCCTCACGCTGGGTAAGTGCCAGCAATTCATTATTACCTTTAAGGTCTGAAGGGTGGTCAGCGAAGCGGTCGCCGCGAAAGTCAGCCTCCGTCAGGCCCAGGGCCTGAATCATGGTGCCCATCGCACCATCCATGACGAGAATACGTTTCTTAAGTTGTTCTTTGAGAAGTTCTGTTCTGTTCATGGGTATCACTGACGGCTTCATAAATTGTAGTGAGCGGATTCTATCAGCCCCGGCAGCGCATTGTTTTGAAGATCTCTAACGCCCACCATGAATTGGGCTCAACTGCATTGGCCGAAAGAAAACCCTTTAAAAAATAGGGGCTTACATGAACTTATTTTGATAATGAGTGCGCCATTCGCTAGAATCTGCACCCTGATGATCAATCCCCGGAAACTTACATGATCGAAATTACAGAATCAGCGCAGGAATATCTGGTCGAACTGCTGTCCAAACAGGAAGCCAGGACCGATATCCGGATATTTATTACTGATCCCGGTACGCCGATGGCAGAAACCTGCATCGCTTACTGCAAGCCAGGTGAAGAACAGGCTACTGATGAGAAGTTCGACTACACGGGTTTCGCTGCCTGGATTGATGAGCGTAGCAAGCCCTTTCTGGCAGAGGCCATTGTCGATTTCGCCAAAGACAAGATGGGTGGTCAGCTCACCATCAAGGCGCCGAATGCCAAAGTGCCCCGTGTGGCAGACGACAGTCCCATAGAAGACCGGATTAACTATATTCTTCACAGTCAGGTGAACCCGGGGCTGGCTGCCCACGGTGGTATGGTGAATCTGGTGGAAGTGGTCGATGAAGAAATCGCCGTGTTGCAGTTCGGCGGCGGTTGTCAGGGCTGCGGTATGGTAGACATGACTCTCAAGGATGGCGTTGAGAAAACCCTGCTGGAGCAGTTACCACAGCTGAAAGCTGTACGCGATGTTACAGACCATTCTGTAACGGAGAACGCTTACTACTGAGCTCTGGCAGAGATCGCGTGACTTTGTGCCGTGATAATGCAGCGTAAGATTGTCGTGCAGACGTGCAAAGGCCGGGTGGGGTGGAGAAAATCAGTTCTGGTGTGCCGCCCCAACGATCTGTCGCACGTCCTCAAGGACATCCTGTAACGGGTCCGCAGAGCTGCCACGCTGATTCCAGTACTGTGGAAAGCTCACCCCATAACCACCCCGTTGGATAAAATTGCGGATATTGTTATCACTGTCGTCAATCAGTATGGCATCCGGGTGCGCGAGTCTTTCCTTGTGTTCAGTGAATACACAATCCCGGAAGCCTTCCCCGAAGAAACGACACAGCCACTGATACTTTCCCGCCAGACAGTCGGGATAGCCCGTAGGCGCGGTCAGAAAGACCACGTGCCCCAATGTGGAAAGCTCGTGATACAACGAAGGAAACCAGTTGCAGGCTGGCAGGGTTGCACAGAAACCTGCTCCCAGCGCATCAATGCGCCTGAAAAGCTCTGCCGCACTCATACCCAACAATTCGTCAGGGTAAAAATTGCCGGGGTACTGCTCAGCCCACTGTTGCTGGATCAGGGCAGAATCCAGACCGACAGCGGTGAGCGCCGGTCCGATAAAGTCGGCGCACACACCATCAACATCCAGATAAATTTCCCACTTCATCATGCAGTTCGGGAGATTTTGTCCTGAACAGAGAGTGGTTCACGTTCCGGCAGAATGTCTTTCACCTTGTTGCGCAGACTGCGAATCATGGCTTCCGTGGTGTCCCAGTCGACACAGGCGTCTGTAACGGAAACACCATACTGCAACTCTGAGATATCGTCAGGAATCTTCTGATTGCCGGCGTTGATGTTACTTTCTACCATCAAGCCAACAATTGAACGGTTACCCTCAACAATCTGGTTGGCAACGTTGTCCATCACCAGCGGCTGCAGCTCATGATTCTTGGATGAATTTGCATGGCTGCAGTCAATCATGATGTTAGCGGAGATTCCGGCCTTGAGGAGTTCCTGTTCGCAGACCGCAACACTGACTGAATCGTAATTGGTTTTGCCGCCACCACCGCGTAACACGATGTGTCCGTGACGATTACCCCGGGTATGAATCACAGCAACCTCGCCCTGGTGATTAATGCCGAGGAAGCGATGGGGTGCTGAGACTGACTGCAGTGCGTTGATCGCAACTTCCAGCCCGCCGTCCGTGCCGTTCTTGAAACCAACGGATGAAGACAGACCACTGGCCATTTCCCGGTGGGTCTGCGACTCGGTGGTACGGGCACCAATAGCACTCCAGCTGATCAGTTCCTGCAGGTACTGTGGTGAAACCGGGTCCAGTGCTTCTGTCGATGTGGGAATGCCCATATCTGCCAGATCAACCAGCAGTTTCCGCGCGAGTTTCAGACCATCTTCAATCGCAAATGAATCGTTCATATAGGGGTCATTGATATAGCCCTTCCAGCCGACGGTGGTACGCGGCTTTTCAAAGTACACGCGCATAACCAGGAACAATGAATCAGCGACTTCATCTGCCAGTGCCTTGAATCTGCGCGCATAGTCCATGGCCGCTTCTGCATCGTGGATAGAGCAGGGGCCAACAATCAGAAACAGGCGGGGATCTTCCCGGTCCAGAATCTTTTTGATGGTCAGGCGGGCATTCGCAACCGTTTCCAGTGCCTTTTCGGACGCTGGTACCGCTTGCTTCAGCGCATTCGGGGTAATGAGAGTGTTTTCGCTTAGCACGTTCAGATCGTCCACTTTTACGTTTGTCATGATGTAGTCCTGTTATTCACGTTTCTGCGATCCAAAAAAAACCCCGAAGGGGCCGCCTGTCGGGGTTTCCTGAAGGCGGGTTTTCCGGACCGCCTTAACTCTGAAGCAAAGCGATCAGCTATTCATAAAATAGTAACCAAACCAGAAAGACAGACCACCAACAAGGTTGGTCTGACGCTGGGCATTGGCTGATCGATTGGCTGGTGTCATATTCATGGCGCTAATGATAGCGGTGTCACTTCATTGTGCAAGTTTTTTTTCCGGGCTAAGTGTATAGTCAGGCGGAAATCATAAACGCCTGAGGCAGAGTGATGAAAATTACCGGATTCCTGCTGTGTCTGGGATTGCTGGCAACAGATGTCATGATACAGCCGCTGGTAGCAGCAGAGGACAAAAAGGGCAGCGAAGCACTGGCAACAACACTGACGCAGCTTGACAGTATTCGTTATGCGGCGGTTTCGGAACCCAGTGGTATCGTTAAAAGCCGGCGATTTGCCGATACCTACTGGGTTCACAATGATTCAGGCGACCGGGCCCGCCTGTTTGCCATTGACGGTGACGGTAACATCATATTCCCACCGTTTCTGAAACGTGAATTTCACGGTGAAGTAGCAGAAGAGGGTAAGCAACCCTGGCCTGGTCATGAGGTATTTGTGGCCGCCAATATTGATTGGGAAGACATTGCCACGGACGGAGAAATGCTCTACGTCGCTGAAACCGGCAATAATGGAAATGCGCGTCGGGATCTCGGCATTTATGCGATTCCGGAACCCAATCCCAGAGCGGTAGAGGCAACGCGGCCCATCGCTTTCTATCCAGTCCGCTATCCCGGGCAGCAACAGTTTCCCGCCCGACAGTGGCATTTCGATGGCGAATCGCTGTTCGTATTTCGCGACAAGCTGTACCTGATCAGCAAGCATCGCAAGCCAGGCAAAATTTCGGAATTTGAAACCGGCGCCAGGCTCTACCGGCTGGATACCCGCTATACCGACCGCTTCAATGAGCTGACCATGATCGACGAGTTCGATGGGTTGGCGATAGCGACTGCCGCCGAGCTGTCCCCGGACAGCTCGCGACTGGCCGTGCTGTCATACACAGATCTTTGGTTGTTTGATGCACCCCGCCGGGGTGACAAGTGGTTCAGCGGTAACAAGTACCGGCTGCCACTTTCCAGAATGCAGATGAAAACCAACGAAGCTGTCACCTGGGCTGATGGGGAAACCCTGCTGATTGTGAATGAAGAGGGCGACAGGTTCACCGTGCGGGCCGACGACATTCCCGTCTACGATCAGTAATCATCGTGGGCCCTGCACGCAGGCTCAGTCTGAAAGATAGATGATGTCCGAATCACGGAAGTCATCCAGGCCGGAAATAATAATCTCCTGGCCTGCTGTCAGGCCACTCAGGACTTCCACCTGAGAAACACTGATAATGCCGGTGGCGATGCGTTGCTTACGAGCCAGCTGACCATCAACCACATAAGTGTATCGACCACCCGAGCTTTCCAGGAACGGACCCCGGTCGACGATCAGCGTGTCCGGCTTACTCTCCAGCAATATTCGCGCTGATACCCGCTGATTCTGCCGCAAACCCGGCGGCGGCTCACCTTCAAACCGCACCCTGGTGGTAATTTGCGCGCTGATGACCTCCGGAGAGACGGCAACAACGCGGGCCGGAAAACGCTTACCCTGATAGCTGACTTCTGCTCCGAGTCCCAGCTGCAGAGCTGCGGCATAGGAATCAGGAATCTGCAGTTCTGCCTCAAAGGCTGAAAGATCCACGACTGTCAGCAGCGGCTGATTCCTTCCCACTGCGTCCTTGTTCTGCACCGCCAGATTACCAACGATACCCTCGACCGGGCTGAGCACAGACAATTCCTGTACCTGACGTTCCAGCTCGGTAGCCTTGAGCCGCTGCTGATCAAGGGTCAATGCCATGGTTTTCAGTTCAAAGTCCAGGCTTTCTGCCTGTAACCTGGCATCTTCCTGTGCATGCTGGTGTTGCAGACGCGCCCGCGCCACATCGTCATTCGCCTTGTCGAAGTCGAATTCGCTGATGGCATCCTGCGCATGGGCAGCCTCGGCCCGGCGAAGCTCACGCTGAGCGGCAATCAGGGCGACTTCTGCCAGGTCTACCCGCTGCTGGTTCTGCAAACGGGTCTTGCGGGCCTGAATATGCTGGCGCTGAAGATTGGTTTCGGCACTGGTGACAACTGATTGTGCCTGCTGCAGCAGACTCAGTAGTTCCGGGCTGTCGATCTGCGCAATCAGATCGCCGGGGCCGACCCGGTCACCGGGGTTAACGCGTAAGGTTACGACGCCTGTGGCAGGGCTGAACAGGGTCGGTTTGATCGCGGCAACAATCGTACCCTGAGCCGATATATCACGGTTAAGGACGCCACGGCTGACCACCGCCGTTCGCAGCCGCTCGCGAGCGACACTCTGGCCAGCACTGGTCCAGCCCGCCAGCGAAGGCAGCAGGGTGTAAAGCCCCAGGCCCAGAAGCACGGCTATAAAGAGCAGCCATCGCAACTTGCGCAACGGTCGGCCGGCATCGATGATTTCATCCTGAGCGGACGTGTCCCTGATCATTTACTGGTCCATTTGCATATCTGACAGAGGTTATGACGCTGTAATCTCCCAAAGGGTTTGATTGACATCCCTTTGGTGATGCATACCATGCGCTTTTCTTCTCTGAACGAGTGAAGCTCACCATGCCATCCCCAGTTGAAATCGCTGCACTTCTTATCGCAGGCCTGATCGGCGGCTTTATCAATACACTGGCAGGTGGTGGTTCCATGCTGACGCTGCCAGCCCTGATGATGATGGGTATGCCGGCGGATATCGCCAACGGTACAAACCGGGTGGGCGTTCTGCTGCAGTCGCTCACTGGCGTCAAAGGATTTCGCGATCAGGACAAACTGGACTCAGGGGCGATCGTTCCGGTGCTGGTACCTACGCTTGGCGGTGCATTGTCAGGTGCGCTGCTGGCCTCATATCTGCCTGTTACCTTTCTGAAGCCTGCGCTGCTGATCACCATGGTATGTATGGCGCTGGTAATGCTGATCAAGCCCGGTGCCGTGGTACCTGAGCCCGGTACTGTTCCGTACCGGGTGTCAGAGCGGCCGGCCGCAGCTTTCGGACTCTTCTTTGCCGGACTCTATGGTGGATTTGTGCAGGCCGGGGTCGGTTTCATTCTGATAGCTGCCCTGGCAGGTGGTTTGCGTTATGACCTGGTGCGGACTAATGCCCTGAAGCTGGTCTGTACCAGTGTGTTTTCATTCGTGGCACTCGCCGTGTTTGTGGTTCGCGATCAGGTTGAGTGGATTCCCGGCCTGATACTGGCAGCAGGGACCGTGACCGGTGCTTCGCTGAGCGTAAAGTTCGCCATCACTGTGCCGCAAAACACGCTAAAATGGTTGCTGTTTGTCATGGTCAGCCTGACCTGTGGCGCGGCATTATTTTTTGGCTGATCCTGTCGTAGAGGCACTGAATACCTGAAACGCTGGCAACAACCCGGCATTTTTTTAACCTGATATAAAGAAGTAGTCATGAGCGAAGAGATCGAAAAGTACCCGCCTAATTTTATCCGCAACATTATTGAAAAAGATGTTCAGGCAGGTAAGAACAGCGGCCAGGTGATAACCCGGTTCCCACCGGAGCCCAACGGATATCTGCATATTGGCCATTGTAAGGCGATCTGTCTGAGTTTTGGTATGGCACAGGAATTCGGGGGTTCAACTAATCTGCGGTTCGATGACACCAATCCTCTGAAAGAGAAAACCGAGTACATGGAGTCGATGAAAACTGACATCGAGTGGCTGGGTTTTAAATGGAAGGAAGAGCGTAACGCATCTGACTATTTTGAGCAGTTGTATCAGTTCGCTGTTCAGTTGATTGAAAGTGGTAAGGCCTATGTCGATTCTCTGAGTGCAGACGAGATTCGCGAATATCGCGGCACCCTGACGACCCCAGGCCGGAACAGCCCGTACCGTGATCGTTCAGCAGAAGAAAACCTCGATCTTTTCCGCCGTATGCGGGCCGGGGAGTTTGCTGATGGCGAGCATGTGCTGCGCCTGAAGATCGATATGGCATCACCAAACATCAACATGCGTGACCCGGCCATCTACCGGATTCGTCATGCCGAACATCACCAGACCGGTGATGCCTGGTGCATATACCCTTTGTATGACTACACCCACTGTATCTCTGATTCCCTGGAAGGCATTACTCACTCATTATGCGATCTCGGGTTTGAGGCACATCGCCCCCTGTATGACTGGGTGCTGGACAATATTAATGTCAACTGCCATCCACAGCAGATCGAATTCTCCCGGCTGAATCTTCAGTACACGGTAATGAGCAAACGCAAGCTGAAACAGCTGGTGGAAGAGAATCTGGTCGACGGCTGGGATGACCCGCGCATGCCGACCATTTCCGGCCTGCGACGTCGGGGTTATACCGCGGCAGCTCTGCGTGATTTCTGTCGCCGTATCGGGGTCACCAAGAGTGATAACAATGTCGAACTGGCGCTGCTGGAAAGCGTGATTCGTGAGGATCTTGAGGACACTGCTCCCCGTGTTATGGGGGTAATTAATCCTTTGCGGCTGGTGATTGATAACTATCCCGTGGATCAGGTCGAAAATCTGACCGTGCCTAATCATCCGAAGCTGGAATCGCTGGGAGAACGAACACTGCAGTTTACCCGGGAAGTCTATATTGACCGTGATGATTTCCGCGAAGAAGCTAACAGGAAGTATAAGCGGCTGGTGCTGGGCGGGGAGGTCCGGTTGCGCTATGGTTATGTTGTCAGGGCCAACGAAGTCGTCAGAGATGCCAGTGGCGAGATTACTGAAGTTCACTGTACCTATGACCCTGAGACACTGGGCAGGAATCCTGAAGGTCGCAAGGTAAGAGGTGTAATCCACTGGGTTTCGACAACGGAGGGTTGCCCCGCTGAAATCAGACTCTACGAGCCTCTGTTTACGGTTGATTATCCTGATGCATCTGATCAGGACTACCGTGACCTGATGAATCCGGACTCCCTGACCATCAAACACGGTTTTGTCGAAAAAAGTCTGGCAGAGGCAACCCCTGACGATCACTATCAGTTTGAGCGGGAGGGCTACTTCTGCCTCGACAGCAGGCACGCCCGGCCAGGTCATCTTGTGTTTAACCGAACGGTTGGTCTGCGGGATACCTGGGCCAAGATCGCTCAGCAGGAAGACTGAACCTGTGACGGTTACAGTCACCGACATTGAAGCGGCAGCAGCCAGGATTCAACCCTGGTTGCACCGTACACCGGTAATGAGCTCAACGGGACTCAATGAGCTTGCGGGGGCGCGTATCGTCTTCAAGTGTGAACATCTGCAGAAGACCGGTTCCTTCAAGGCACGTGGTGCAACCAATGTGGTGCGGCAACTGACCGAGGCAGGTAACACCCGCGGGGTTGCCACCCATTCATCCGGTAACCATGGTGCAGCGCTGGCCTGGGCAGCCGCCGCGGCAGGTATACCGGCAACCATTGTTGTTCCTGAAAATGCGCCTGCCACCAAGGTCGCAAACATTCGCCGCAGTGGAGCGCGCATCATATTCTGTGAGTCAACGCTTGAAGCCAGGGTCGCAGCACTCAACGCTGTGGTCAGTGAAACCGGTGCAACCTTTGTTTCACCTTACGATGAAGATGGCATCATCGCGGGGCAGGGTACCGCCGCACTCGAGTTCCTTCAGCAGTCGCCGGATATGCAGTTTCTGCTGGTGCCGGTTGGCGGCGGTGGATTACTGGCGGGCAGTGCAATCGCCGCAGCGGGCAGGGTCGCGGTTTATGGCACTGAACCGGAAATGGCCGATGATGCTTTCCGGTCATTTACTACGGGTGTGAGGGTGACGAATCACACCCCGGATACCATTGCCGATGGTCTGCAAACGACATTGGGAGAGCGGAATTTCGGGATCATTAAGGAACACGTCGCAGCTATATTGCTGGTCAGTGAGGATCAGATTCGGGAAGCCATGATGCTGGTGTGGCAGTATCTGAAGCAGGTCATCGAGCCCTCATCAGCAGTTCCGCTGGCAGCACTGCTGGCAAACCGCGACAGATTCGCCGGCAGTGACTGCGGGATAATTCTTTCTGGTGGCAACCGGGATTTCCCGGCCTGAACCAGCGGCTTCTGGTTGCCAGGACAACTCGCCAGAAGAACTTGCTTCGACGTGTTTCAGACAGCAATAAGCCAGATAATCAGAATGGCGAGCCAGCCGTGCACTCTCGATTTATCCTGGCTACCGTCGTTTAGCGCTATATCCAGACTTTCCTTGGGGTCTTCGCGGTTCCATACCCGCATGATCACCGGGCCTTCAAAGAGAACCACAGCAATCGCCCGACCTGCAACGGTCGCCAGCAGCATGGCACGGCCGGCATTATCAATCGGTATCATCAGTGCGACGATCAGTACCAACAGCCAGTTGGCAACAGGTCCACCGAGACTCATGGACAGGAATTGTTCGCGGGTATTCTTTTCAAAGCTGAAGCCGAAAATGAACGCCGTTACGGGTTTATAGACCATGGGAGAATGGCTGCCAGCCAGCCTTGCACCGATAAAGTGTCCCCATTCATGGAAGATGGTGGCCAGTACGCTGCCTGCAGCAAAGGCCGCAATGACACTCATGACAGAGGCCAGAGTAAGGCCGGTGCTGGTCAGCCAGGCATCAGTGGCCGCCCAGATGCCGAAAGCAGCCAGCAGGGCATAACCGTGATACTGAATGGCCGTGCGCAGGCGCACTGAATCCGGGACTTTCTTTTTCGCCGGCTCTGTCTGCCGGACTTGAGTAGTGTTCTCAGGGGCTGCAGCGGCGGTACTGTCATCGGCAGACGCGTTTTCAGCGGAAGGCGTGATGGTGGTTTCAGACATGGTCAGGGTGACACTCACAATAAACAGTTCATTGCGCATTGTGGCATACCGTTATTCGGCTGCCCAGTACAGGTTCGGGCGCGACTGTTTTTCCCCATTGGCGCGGTGATTGTTCTCACTGGTTCAGAAAAACTGCTCGCGCTGGTCTGGCCTGAGTTCATTATAGTTAGACAGGCTAATCAAGTTGAGACTATCATCGCTGACTGACGGCTGAATGAAGAGGGAGCATAAAGTCGAAGATGTCTGATTCACTGAGCATTGTTGCAGCTGATACCAACAGCGTGACCAGTGCCTATCGCGGTAAGATTCCATTAGGGCTGAAGCTAGGCTATGCCATTGGCGCGGCAGCTGAAGCGATAATAGGCGTGGCGTTCAACGCGTTTAACTTCTTTTTCTATACCAATATTCTTGGTGTGCCGGGTACTCTGGCTGGCATGGCGATTACCATTGCACTGGTATTTGATGCCGTCTCGGATCCGGTAGTCGGGGCCTGGTCTGACCGTTGGCGATCCAAACTGGGGCGCCGGCATCCTTTCATGCTGACAGCCCCCATACCCGTGATGGCATGTCTTTACTTCATCTATTCGCCACCTGAAGCTCTGGAAAGTTTTGGGCTGTTTGTCTGGCTGACGGTGCTGACGGTGATCATGCGAACAGCTATGACGCTGTATCACGTACCTCATCTGGCGCTCGGTGCCGAGCTTTCGGCAGATTTCACCGAACGGACCCGGATTATGAGTATCAATACACTAATCGGCGGGTTGGGTGGATACGGTACTGCGTTTTTTGCCTATGCGCATTTCTTTGCAGCGACACCGGAATATCCCAATGGCATGCTGAACCCGGGGGCTTATCACGAGCTGGCGGTCTGGGCATCGACGGTGGGTGGCATCATCATGATTGTAACCACTATCACCACCATGAGCGTGATACCCCGGTTACCCAAGCTCGACCTGAGTACCGAGCGTTTCTCTTACAAAATTTTCTTCAGCGATTTCAAAGCTGCACTGCAGAACCGGAACTACTTCCTGCTGCTGGTTGGTTACCTGTTGCTGAGCGCCACGCTTGGCGTCCGGGATACTATCAATGTCCATATGAATACTTACTTCTGGGAATTGCTGCCCGCAGAAATCAAATACTTTACGCTGTTTGGTGCGCTGGCACCGCTGATCGGCTTCATATTCAGCGCGCCATTGCATAACCGGTTTGAGAAGAAACCCGTCCTGGTTGCTTGTCTGATTCTGCATCTGATTATTACGTCTGCACCGGTTCTGCTGCGCATGGCAGGCTGGTTCCCGGAGAACGACGCGTCAGGGCTACTGCCGACCCTGATCGGTTTTTATGTGGCTGCGGTGGGTATTGGTTCCATAGTGCTGATCAGTGCCATGTCGGCTCTGGCAGATGTTGCCG
>JAGRIO010000076.1 GCA_020443225.1 Pseudomonadales bacterium | reverse complement strand
CCTTCCGGACCCCTTTTTTTTGCCTGTATTTCAGGCTTTTCAGCTGCTCCCCTTTGAACCTTTCTGTGCTTAAATACCACCTACCCTGATGAGTACATGTCTTCGGAGACAGCCAGCGCATGAGGTTAACAGCTGATCACCCGGTCATCGCAGCCCTGTTGACGACACTGTTGTTGCTCGGTGGATGTGCCAGTTCCTTCACCAGCCCATTCAGTGAAGAGCAAAGTCAGTTGTATCTGCAGGAAGTACTGAGTTTCAGTAACACACTCCCCGCCGTAGATATGCTGGCACTGACCGACGAAATGAAAGCTGCGCTGAGTGAGGCAGTCCCCCAGAACCTGACCCCGGCCCAACGACTCACCGCAGTGCGGGAGTTTCTGTTCTCAGAAGATGGTCTGAATATTCAGTACCATGCGGATCTCACTAAAACCGCCGCTGAAACCTGGCAGAGCCGCGCCGGCAATTGCCTGTCAATGACTAACCTGTTTGTTGCCGCAGCGAGGAACGTCGGTCTTCCCGCCAGCTACCAGACCGTTCAGGTCGAACCGATCTGGAACCAGGAAGGTGCAACCATGATTCGTTATGAGCATATCGTCGCCACCGGGCGCCTGCCTGGCGCTAATCGCTATGTCGTGGATTTCCTGCCGGAGTTCGTGCTCGGCGACTACGAATCTGAGCCGGCTTCCGACAATGTTGCCTTCGCTCTCTACTACAGCAACCTGGGCGCAGAAGATCTGGTAGACGGGAATACTGAACGTGCACTGCAGTACCTGACGGAGTCGCTTCGTCTCAATCCGCAATCAACTGATGCCTGGAGTAATATCGGTGCGGCCTTCCGGCGCTCAGGCGAGATCAGGCTGGCAGAATTCAGCTACCATCAGGCGCTGATGCTGGACGGCAGGAACTTCTCCGCACTGAATAATCTCGCTGCCCTGTATCTGCACCAGGGTCGCCGGGAAGATGCCCGCAAAGTAGAAGCGCAGGTGGCACGCTACCGGCGTCGCAATCCTTACTATCACTATTTTCTGGCTAACGGTTTCTATGAGCGGGGACGGTACGACGAGGCACTGATGCTGCTTGAAGCATCAGTGCGACTGAAGAAGGATGAGCCGGAATTCTATCTGGCCATGGCCAGAACCTATGCCCGTCAGGGCGATGAAGCGTCCGAGCAGAAAATGCTGGCAAAGGCCGACTTTTACCGCCATCAGACCCTGCCGGTCCCACAGCGGGAAAACAACCACAGGTTCTGGAATGACATTGTTGAATTACAGTATTAGTCGATAGTGGATGAATCGATCCGGCCCGTTAGCCCCGCGTAAAGACAGGCTGCTGGCCGGCCCGGGGCCCGTCAGGGCTCGTCGCTCTCGACTGGTACGCCACCAAAAGAAATAATCATGTCTCTCAGCTTGGACTTGATGATATCCAGTTCCGCTTCATCAGTGCCACGGATCACCAGATTGGTGCCGTAACCCTCGGCTTTGTAATACGGATAGCTACCAACATCGACATCAGGATGAGCGGCCTGAATATCTGCCAGCGCATTCGCCACCACGCTTTCACCCAAAGGCGCACCAATGGTTCTGGAGCGCACGGGCTTGTAGCCTTTAATTCTGTCACTGTCGAGTGTACTGGCCATTGCCTGCATCACCATCGGTACGCCGGCCATCACAAAGACATTACTCATCTGAAAGCCCTGCGGCCCACCGGTGGGATTATCAATGAGAGAGGCACCTTCCGGTACTCTGGCCATCAGCATGCGGGATGCCATGACTTCCGGTGGTGCTTCCCGGCGCTGGATCACTTCCGCAATATCCGGGTGGATAATCAGCTCGCGACCAAATGCTTTAGCAATGCAGGCAGCCGTAATATCGTCATGGGTGGGGCCGATACCACCGGTGGTGAACACGTAGTCAAACTTTTCCCGACATTCGTTCAGCGTGGTAATAATGGTCTCTTCAATGTCAGGTATGACTCTGGCTTCCATCATCCGCACCCCCAGCTCATTGAGTACTTTAGACAGATGGGCCAGATTGGTATCCTGAGTGCGGCCTGACAGGATCTCATTGCCGATTATTAACATACATGCGGTAACGGTTTGCCCGGACATGGTGATTTCCTGTGCTGCTGAGTGAATGACGGTAGATTGCGCATAATAATACAAGCCGCGAGATAATTTCACGACCATTGACGGCTAACGCTGGCGTGCGACGTAGGCCTCGGCACTGATCTTGTCATCTGGTTCAAACGCCATATCCGTGACCGCGACATTTGACAGCAAATCCACCCGAAAAGAACGGAATGCTTCCCGCAGTTCACACCAGGCGCCAAGGGTCCATTTGTTTCCCCAGAAGTACAGTATCAAAGGTCGCAAGCGCCGGGCAGAAACCTCCCCGCCCAGCGACTCATAAGTACAGTCGAGTCTGAGATGGCTGTTGATTGCGTGGCGGATAGCGACCAGATTGTCAGACAGACGTGCGGTCATCTGGAAACCGGGTACCACGATCTGGTGCAGACTGGTTTCGGCTCGAAGACGTTCCGGTAAAACCGATTCAATCTTGCGGATGGCAGACCGGGTCACCTGTGCCATTTCCCGGTCAGACCAGGCTCTTACCATCAGCGCACCCAGCGCCAGCGCCTGCAGTTCTGCAGCTGTAAACATCAGCGGCGGCACCCGGTAATCGTCGCGTAGCAGATAGCCGACACCCGCTTCACCATCAATCGGAATACCCGAGCCCACCAGATCGCCGATATCACGGTAAATCGTCCGCTCTGAGACCTCCAGTTTCTCACCGAGGTATCTGGCTGTTCTGACCTTACCTTCCTGCAAAAGCAGCATTAGCTGAAACAGCCGGTCTGCGCGCCGCATACTTCTTCTCTCCGGTGGTATTCAATGATCCCCGTACTCCGCCCTGTCTGGCCCTGATGCCTGCGTTGCAGTCAGATGAAGACTCCTGACAACAGGGTGTCAGTTGCCCCTCAGTATACTCAGGGCAGAGGACAGAGACTATTCACAGGACCATCATGACTACCCCGCTCAACCTGAAGACGCCGGTTAATGTAGATTTTGCTGCGGCAAGACACCTGATCATGGAACAGGGCACCAATCTGCAACGTGAGATGTTCAGTTACCGTTTTGAGTCCGGTAGCCGCCGCAATGTCATCTGCGCACTGTCTCACTATCAGAATCAGGATGGTGGTTTCGGTCATGGACTGGAGCCGGACCTGCGCACCAGGCACTCGTCTGTTCTGGCAACCACGGTCGCTTTGCAGATACTGCAGGAAATGAATGCGCTGAAAACGCCTCTGGCACTCGGAGCGCTTAGCTGGCTCAACAGCCAGTTCAATGGTCAGGGCTGGTCACTGGTGACCAGCACTCATAACGATGCGCCTCATGCACCCTGGTGGTCAGCGGCAGATGACACAGCAGAGCCCCGTTTCAGTCCGAATGCCGATGCTGAAATTCTGGCCTGCCTGTTCGCCGCCAATGCCATGGCAACCGAGCGCCCCCAGCTTGTCCGCGCTGCCGTTGACAGTTTGCAGCGCCCCCCGGAGATGCACGAATTGCTCTGTTTCCTGCGCCTTTACAACACAAAGGCGACACCCGTCGATCTGAAACAGGCGATACTACCTGTATTGCTTACCAGTTCACGGCAGCTGGTAAAAACGACCGTTTCTGGCTGGGAAGAATACGGCCTGCAACCCGCTGATCTTGTTACTGATCAGTGCAGCCCACTCTTTGCCCTCTTTCAGGAAGTGCTGGCGGACAACCTGCATTTCCGTGCTTCCCGGCAGGAAGCAGATGGTGGCTGGTCGCCTGCATGGAGCTGGGGCACTGATTACCCACATGTGTGGCAACAGATTCTGCCGGAAATCCGCGCCGCAGAAACCCTGCGGCACCTGACATGCTTCCAGCGTTTCAACCTGCTGCCATCGGCAGGATAAGGCTGAATGATGATACGTGTCGCGCTTTCGGTAACTGGCTATAATCGACCGGTTACAGAGGGAAAACAATTTATGCCACCACCGGGATCCGGACCTGCCAATTTCACGTCCGGTGAAGTCCACCGGCACCTGATCCGTCTTGCCGGATTCGGGTTCATGGGCTTTGCCGCCATGACGCTGGCCTCACTCATCGAAACCATTTACCTGGGAATTGTCGGTACCGCAGAGCTGGCAGCCATCTCATTCACCTTTCCGGTAGTAATGGTGCTGCAGAGCATCGCCATGGGACTGGGGATTGGTGCATCATCAATTATCGCCCGCACCCTGGGCGCCGGCGACCGTGATCAGGTTCGTCGCCTGGTCACCCACACACTGGTACTTGCAGTGCTGGTTCTGCTGGCTTTCTGTACCCTGGGCCGACTCTATGCACGAGAGATTTTTACCCTGCTGGGCGCTGAGGGCGAAATCCTGGATCTGGTCGTGCAGTACATGAACATCTGGTTTTTCGCGCTGCCAACCTTCGCCCTCTCAATGATCGGAACCGGCTTACTGCGGGCCGTTGGCAATGCTGCAATGCCGGGTATTGTGATGACTCTGGGTTCCGCGCTGCAGATAATGCTGGGGCCGCTGCTGATTTTTGGCTGGGCCGGGTTGCCGGCACTCGGTCTTGAGGGTGCGGCCCTCAGTTTTCTGATATCCCGGGTCATCAGTTTCACCCTCTGCTTCTACGTGCTGATCCGCAGAGAACAACTACTGACAACCAGTCTGCAGGGTCTCACCCGTTCATGGCGCAGTATTCTGCATGTGGGTCTGCCAGCCATGGCCACCAATCTCATCATGCCGGTATCCATGGCAGTCATCACCCGCTTGCTGGCATCTCACGGCCCCACCGTTATAGCAGGCTTTGGGGTGGGCTCTAAAATCGATGCCATGGCAGCCATGATTGTATTCGCCGTGTCATCCAGCCTCGGACCGTTTATCGGTCAGAACTGGGGTGGTGGAAAATTTGACCGGGTCGACCATGCTCTGTCACTCAGTTACCGTTTTGTTATGGTCTGGGGTCTGGTATCTGCCACGCTGATGTTTATCTTCGGGGATGATCTGATCGCATTGATTAACGATGACCCTGCCGTGGTTGAGTCTGCACACTGGTATCTGATGATCGTACCAGGCTCACTGGCATTTATGGGCGTTCTGTCTGTGGCCAGCAGTTGTTTCAACGCTACTGGCAAACCAATGCCGCCACTGGTGATTTCAATTGCGCGAATGCTCGTGGTCTATGTGCCCATGGCGATCGTATTCGATATGCTGTGGGGCTATATCGGCATTTTCATCGCCACCACCGCCTCAACGATATTGTTAGCCCTGGCAGGTTATATCTGGAATCGCCGGCACCTCGATCACGCCCGCAGGGTCCGGGAGGCCGCCCGGGAACCCGTTCTGCCTGAGGCTTCCCATGCCGGCTGAATTACTGTATATATAACCAGTATATCGTTTGCCGTAATCAACCCGACGCTGGAATCCTGCACGCCATAACCTGAACCCTCAATTCTGAATCCTCTATCCTGAACGCTGAATGCCATGAAAACTGCTGCTGAAGAACTGGACCACATCTACATCCGCGGAGCGCGGGAACACAACCTGAAATCTGTCGAAGTCAGAATCCCCAAGCGCAAGCTCGTGGTACTCACTGGGGTGTCGGGTTCAGGCAAGTCATCGCTGGCCTTCGATACGCTGTACGCCGAAGGTCAGCGCCGCTATGTAGAAAGTCTGTCTGCCTATGCCAGACAATTCCTGGGACAAATGGAGAAGCCGAAATACGACATGATTCGCGGTTTGTCCCCAACGATTTCGATTGAACAGAAGACCACCAGTCGCAATCCCCGTTCTACCGTGGGAACCATCACTGAGATATCCGACTACCTGCGGGTTCTCTATGCCCGGGTTGGTGAACAACACTGCCATCAGTGTGGTCGCAAGGTGCAGCATCAGTCGGCGCAGCAGATTGCCCGCGAACTGTCTGCCCTGAAGGAAGGAAGCCGCCTGTTTCTGCTGGTACCTTTACTGGTCAACCGTAAGGGCGAGCACCGTGACATGCTGGAAGACGCCCGTATGCAGGGTTTCGTTCGCCTGCGGGTCGATGGTGAAATTATCCGTTCCGACGAAATAGAGGCGCTGGACAAGCGAAAGAAACATACCGTTGAAGCCGTCATCGATCGTCTGGTCATCCGCGATGACATGACTGAGCGCCTCACTGAATCCGTTGAGGCAGCATTGAAGCTGGGCGACGGTGCACTGATCGCCGCTGTTGAAGGCAGCAAGGACCGGATCTTTTCTGAGCATCTGGCCTGTGGCCACTGCGGCATTTCCTTTCCTGCCCTGTCGCCTCAGGCATTCTCGTTTAACAGCCCCCAGGGCATGTGTGAGGAATGCAACGGTCTGGGTACCCAGGTTGCCTTTGATGCGGATCTGGTAATTCCTGACAAAGATCTGACCCTGCAGGAAGGCGCTCTCAAGCCTGTCGGCCGGCTCGCAGATGACAGTAACTCCACCACCGCAATCTATCATCGTCAGGTGTTCGGGCAGCTCAGAGTGCCACTGGATAAACCCTGGAACAAACTGACAGATGCGCAGCGTGAGAAGATCCTTCATGGTACCGGCGAAGCCCGCTACAAGATCAACTGGGGATCACACGGCACCAGTAACTCACGCTATGAGGGTCTGCTGAACCGCCTGATGCGACGTTTTCGCAACACCCGCTCGGAAGGTATGAAGCGCTGGTATTCTCAGTTTCTCGCCAATACGCCCTGCACCAGTTGCCATGGGGTGAGGCTGCGTCCTGAAAGCGCCGCAGTCCGTGTGGGTGACAAGACGATTGTCGAAGTCTCCGCCTGGACCATATCCGAGACAGCGGCATTTTTCAGCAACCTCAGGCTACCCGGTGCCGCCGGCGAAATCGCCACCGAGGTCCTGAAAGAAATCTGTAACCGGCTCGACTTTCTCTTGTCTGTGGGGCTCTCCTATCTCTCGCTGGACCGCCTCGGTCCTACTCTGTCCGGTGGTGAGTCGCAAAGGATAAGGCTGGCCAGTCAGGTTGGCTCTGAATTGTCCGGGGTCATCTACATACTCGATGAACCCAGTATCGGTTTGCATCAACGGGATAACGACAAGTTACTCGCTACCCTGTGCCGCATGCGGGACATTGGTAATACCGTCGTGGTGGTAGAGCACGACGAAGATACCATCCGCCTTGCTGACTATGTCGTGGACTTCGGACCCGGTGCAGGTGTTAAGGGGGGACACATCGTCCACGCTGGCACCCCGAAAAGTCTGGAGAAAAGCCGCAAGTCACTCACTGGCAGTTATCTTTCAGGCCGGGCATATATTCCCATACGCGAGGAGCGTCGCCAGGCAAGCGGCAAGATCACCGTCGAAGGCGCCCGCGGCAATAATCTGAAGAACATTACCGTCGACTTTCCGCTCGGCATTCTCACCGCGGTGACTGGTGTGTCAGGTGCCGGTAAAAGCACTCTGGTCAACGATATACTTCACCCGGCACTGGCACGGCAGTTCCATCAGTCTACCCAGCGGGTCGCCGACCATGACCGCATTACTGGTCTCAGCCAGCTGGATAAGGTGGTCGCCATAGACCAGCGCCCTATTGGCCGCACACCCCGCAGCAATCCGGTTACCTACATCAAGGTGTTTGATGAGATCCGTACTTTCTTCTCGATGTTGCCGGGTTCCAGAATGCGAGGCTACAAGCCCGGTCGCTTCTCCTTCAACGTGAAGGGCGGGCGCTGCGAAGCCTGTCAGGGCGATGGGGTCAGAAAAATCGAAATGCATTTCCTGTCCGACGTATATGTGAAATGTGAAGAATGTGATGGGCGTCGTTTTAACGAAGCGACCCTTGAGGTTCGCTACAAAGGTAAATCCATCGCCGACATTCTGGACATGACCATCGCCGAAGCGGTGGAACATTTCTCAGAGCATCCGAAGATTGTCACCAAACTACAGTTGCTGGTGGATGTTGGCCTGGATTACCTGCATATGGGTCAGCCCTCCTCTACCCTGTCTGGTGGTGAAGCCCAGCGCATCAAGCTGGCCCGCGAGCTTTCCAAGGTCGCAACAGGCAAAACCTTTTATATTCTGGATGAACCAACCACCGGGCTGCACTTCGAGGATGTACGTAAGTTGCTGGTGGTACTCAATCGTCTGGTCGATGCAGGTAACAGCGTCACTGTCATTGAGCACAATCTGGATGTCATCAAGAGCGCGGACTGGATCATAGATCTGGGGCCGGAAGGCGGCCCCAATGGTGGTCACATCATTGCCGAGGGTACGCCAGAAGCGGTGGTTGAGGTCAGGCAGTCTGAAACCGGTCGTTACCTGAAGCCGTTGCTCAAGCAGCAACGTGGCGGCAAAGCAAGGCCTGCGGCGGCGGTAAAAAAGTCAGTAGCGAAGCGCAAGTCCGGCGTGAAAACTGCGAGTAAAGCAAAGACCAGAGGATCTGCTGCATAGCCTGTATATTTGAGTGGTTCCGGCGTTCGCCGGGTTCAGGCTGACAGGATTAGCCATGGCCTTCGGGAGTGCTGAGGTTAATTCTGCCCCATGGACGACTGGATCTGGCGGACCTTTGCGTTATTCATCAGCGCCTGAAATTTAGGATTCCGGCTCAGCGCCTCAAAATCCAGACGCTGAACTGCCTGCATGATTGCCGGGTCCGACAATACTTCCTTCATCTGGGGATCATGCTGAAGCTGCATAATCTGGCTCATCACGTCCGGGCTGGAAGCGATACCGGATTTGATACTGTCCAGAGCACTGCCAAAATCCATTGCACTGTTTGCACCGGCAGCTGTAGTCGGGGCCGGTGCAGACTGGCTGGCACTGTCAGCGGTAAGAATACTGACCACCCGGGCATCAGGCACTCGCAACGTTCCCAGTGCGCTGCTGCGAATTTCGTATACTCCGTTACTGAAACTGACAATTTCTCCCCTGACCTGCGAGCCATCACGCAGCACGAAAGTCTTGTCTGCTGCCGCCAGTGCACCTGACCAGAGCAGTAACAGTAATGTCACATATCCGGATAGTCGTTTCATCCCGCTAGTTTAACCTTCTCGTTACCGATTACCACCCGGAGCGATTAACTGGACAGCTCGCACACCTTTTCTATACATTGAACCTCATGACCAGTCAGACCAGTCAGGAATACGACCCGGATAGCGTTGAAATCCGCAAGGCGGCCACCGTGATGATGGTGGACGATCGTCCGGATCTGCAGATTTTCATGATGGAGCGAAATGCCAATATCCTGTTTGGCGGCGGCATGTGGGTCTTCCCGGGTGGCCGCGTCGACGATGCTGATAATCTGGACGAATACAATGAGGTCAGTTTTCACCTTTCTGATGCTGAGGCCAGCAATCATATGGATCTGTCTGCGGGCGGTCTGACCTATTATGTCGCTGCCGTCAGAGAAGTATTCGAAGAAGCGGGTATCCTGCTGGCTATCGACAAAGACACCCACCAGCCAGTGGACTTCTCAGACCCGTCTGAAGCCAGCAGGTTTTCCCGCCTGCGAGACGACATCAATGACAGCAACAAGAATTTCATTGACCTGCTGCAAGAGGAAAATCTGCTACTGGATACCGGCGCCATGCACTACATTGCCCGCTGGATAACGCCTGTCGGGCCACCCAGGCGTTACGACACCCGGTTCTTCATTACCCGCATACCCGCCTCCCAGACCCCGGTTCATGACGATAATGAACTGGTACATTCTGAATGGATGACCCCTGCCAGCATCCTGCAGCAGGTAGAGGCAGGTGCCATGACGATGATGACGCCGACCCTGCGCATGATCAAAAACCTTGCCATGTTCAGCTCAGCGCAGGAAGCCATCCGCGCGGCAGCGCAGGGATTGCCCACAGAGCGCGCCCGGGTCAATCAGGCAGGTGTAATTATCATGCCCGGGGAGCCCGACTATGATGTGGCTGATGAAACCATCGAGAATGGTTGGGTCAGGTTCCGGCCTTTGCCCGTGTCATAATCCGCACGGATAGCTGTTGGGCGCAGCTGGCGCTCACAACGTTAACTGACCGGGCATTATCATCAAGGAAGCATCTATGTTAACCGCTAAATTGCGTAACCCTGAACTGCTGGTTCTTCCCCTTGGGATCGCCGTCGCTGTTCTGCTGTATGGGCTTGCGGTGTGGTTCTATCAGCCGGATGACAGTGAAATGGACAGCCCACTGGAAGTCCCGCCCGCGACAGCGCTGTTAAAAGTGCCTGCGCGACCGGACTTCCGGTCGATGACCGACGTGAAAATGAAGAAAGACGCCTTTTTCAGCTATCTCCTGCCCATGATCAGAAACACCAATGCGTTGGTGCTGGCAGAAAGAACCTTCCTTGAGCGGGTCTCGGAACGCCTTGAAAGGAAGGGTTTCCTCACCGAGCATGACTATGCGCAACTGGCCGTTCTGGCGGAAAAATACCGGGTACCGTTACCGGACGAGGGACTGGATCAGGACACACTCACCCGTTTGCTGCGGCGCTGCGACGTGGTACCAGCCTCGCTGGTGATGGCTCAGGCTGCTAACGAATCCGCGTGGGGTACTTCCCGCTTTGCCCTGCAGGGCAATAACTTCTTTGGTATCTGGTGCTTCAGACCCGGTTGTGGTCTGACACCGATCAGGCGGGAAGCCGGCTTTACCCACGAGGTTGCCAGATTCCCTGATGTGGCGGCTGGCGTCGACTATTATGTCAATACAATCAATACCAACAATGCCTATACGCACCTGCGCAATATCAGGGAACAACTACGCCGCAATGATGAGCAGATAACCGGCATGCGTCTGGCAGAAGGGCTGGATAAGTACTCAGAAAGAGGCGATGCCTATGTTGAAGAAATCAAATCGATGATTAGTTTCAATGAACTGTCACGCTATACCAATCGCACAACCGACAGTACGGCTAACAGCACCACCAGCGACTGATAACGAAAAATCCGGGAAAGATAAGGTAGGAGGCAGGCAGGGAGTGGTAGTCCCTGCCTTAACATTCTTTGCCCGAGAATGTCCTCCGGGTTGCTTCACGGCAATGAAGCAACAGTGTTGCCTTAGTGGTTGATATGACGGCCCATATCAACCTGGTTCCAGCATGCACATCCGTGCGCTATATGTTATGCAGACTCTGTACCAACTTTGAAATTCCTGTTAATTCAATGACTTAACAAAATTCTGACACTAAGTACTGAACGGTAAACTTGTCAACTTAACCGGACAAACTTCCTAAGCAATTGTTTTGTAAGCATTTTCCAAGTGTAACGTTTGCGTTACAGGGATTAAGCTGAGCTTGACACCTCAGAAGGATGGAAATTGCTATGACCGTTACACTGACACTTTTCCCAACCAACGGCGTCACCGGTTAAAGATTGCGTCAGATTCAAACCATTTTGAGCACCGGTGCGTCTAATGCCCATACCAAATGTTCAGGATTCTGCCGTGCCCAACTTGATAAGACTCTTCCTGCTGATGACTGCCACCTTCAGCGCTGCCACAGCCTTTGGTTACTGTGATGCATCCAGAACCATTCGCGAGAGCTTTGCCGCAGGGGACTACACCAGTGTAGAGCTGAATGCCCTTGCCGGAGGTCTGGAAGTCAGGGGACGCAGCGGTTCGGATGTCATCGAATTCGAGGGTCACGCCTGTACTGACGAGGACCGTTACCTGGACCGCCTGACCCTCGACATTGACCGTCAGGACGGTGTTCTGAAACTGACTGTCATCATTCCTTACAACGCACCTGATTTTCACGCTGACTATGCCACCATGGATGTAATCCTGACCCTGCCGGCAGATCTACCTGTGTCGGTGCGGGACTCGAGCGGTGACCTGAGCATTGAGAATGCAGCCACCACACTGATTGATGACAGCTCAGGAGACATCAGAGTGCGTAATGCCCGGGCTGATCTGACGATTCTGGATTCATCCGGGGACATCAACGTACGCAATAATCTTGGTGCTATCGAAATAGAAGACAGCTCCGGCGACATTTATCTGCGGGACACCGCGGGCAAGGTGACAATTCACCGCGACAGCTCCGGGAGTATTGAGATCACTGGTACCGGGGCTGATGTGGCAGTGGAAAATGATGGTTCGGGCGAGATTGAGATCGACGAAACCAGAGGCAATGTCACTATTGGCAACGCTGGCTCAGGGGACATTACGATCCGTGATGCCGGGGGCGATGTCGTCGTTGAAAGCCACGGTTCTGGCCACTTAAGAGTCGAGAACGTCAACGGCGCACTGACGGTGGAACACAAGGGTTCTGGTGGCATCCGCACCTCCGGAATCGGTGGCCAGATACGCCTGCCAGAATACAGCGAGCGCTGAGGATTCACGGCAATACAGCAAGCCGGGTGAAAGGTGCAGAGACAGGCAGACTGATGCTAATCTTGAAACCTTTTCAGGGAGCCACGGCATGATCTATCAGGTTCAGTTGCTTAAGGACGTCACCCGGCCAAATTATCTGCAGGCTCTGTCCAGACTACGAGAGCGCATGACGCTAACGGACCAGCCGGGCATTTTCGGGCTGTTTGGTGGATTGTTCGGACTTGCCAGCAACGAGCTGTATCTGGTGAGTTATGAGCCCTCGGTCCATGACATCACGCCGCTGCTGACAGACACAGGCTTTGAAATCCAGGCCACAACGACGCTGACCCCGACAGTGCGTCCTCTGAATCACGAACCAAGGACGGTCCCCGGTATCTATGTCTTTCGCTGGTTTACCGTGAAGGCAGAGAATGTGCAGGAAATTATCCGGCTGTCCAATCAGGCCTGGACCAGTTTTGAGGGCGGTTTTGATACGGAAGTACAGGCATTGTTTGCAGCCGACGCTGCCCGGGCGACTGACGCAAGTACGACTATGTTACTGATTACCCGATACCGGGACTTATCTGTGTGGCAGGACTCCAGGTCACCTGCACCGGAGGCAAGAGAGAACTTCCTCAAACGCAGTGCCCTGACCATCGAGGCGAAACCCATCGCGACAACCCTGCTGCTCTGAATCACCCATGACCACTCTGGCTGAAAGGCCGGCCAGCGCCTTCAGCCCTGTCGAAGGTGGTGCAGCGCCCGCCAGAGCGTGGCCACCACCAGCGCATGATCAATTTCTCCGGAAACCAGCATTCGCTCGATCTCATCAACAGGCACCAGTTCAACCTCTGTTTGCTCTGTTGATGTATTGTTGATACTGGCAACCTGGCGGACATCCTTAACCAGCCAGGTATGCAGCGTGTTGCGCAGAAATGCCGGGTTCGGGCTCAAGGTACCCA
>JAGRIO010000075.1 GCA_020443225.1 Pseudomonadales bacterium | reverse complement strand
ATACCGGTAAATGACCGGCGAACTTCATCCAGCCTGTACTGACGTTTGCCAACTGCCGGGTCGTGAATGGTGACTTTATCCCGACTTACTCTGGTGACAACTACAAAGTGATTGAACTGCCAGTGCAGTACTGCTGGCAACGTCACCCGGGTCAGCTCGTCTGCTTCGCAACGAATGGCACGCGGACTCAATGCAAGTCCTGTGGCGGTGGTCATCAATGTCTTCAGAGTGGCACCACGCTGCGACACGCCAAACTGTCGGCGCAGACTGCTGAGATCCTCCAGATGCCCGTGATGAGCAGCTACCATAGCCAGGCATGCCAGACCGCATTCGGTTGCTTCAGACTGCAAGATCACAGGTGTGCGGCCGGCGCCGCCGAGTTGTAACTCAGATAATCGCTGCATCAGATTCTGCCTCTCAGGGCATAGAGAGGCTCCAGCAACCAATCAAACAGGCTCCGGCTGTCCAGCACGATATCGGCCCGTAAAGTCATTCCCTCGCGCAGCGCATGTTCTTCGCCATAGGCACTCAGCGTGGGCCTTTCCAGGGCTGCCTGAGCCAGAAATACGGGAGGTATACCGGCGGGAATCAATGGGTTCTCAATACTGGTCAGCGGATGGCCGGAGATTTTCTGTAGCTGACCGGTGGCGCTGCCAAACTGCTGGTGCGGATAAGCATCGTAAAGCAAGCGGACTGACTGGCCCGGGGCCAGGAACCCGGCTGCCCTGGGTGGAATAAACAGTGAAGCCTGCAGTGCATTGTCTGCCGGCCGCAGAGTAAGCAGTGATTCCCGGCCAGCTATCGTCGCACCAGGCGTCCGGTTGATGGTGATGATGGTCCCGTCTGCCGGTGCAAAGATACGCTCGAACGACTGTCGGATCATGGTGTTGCGGCTTTGTTCTACCTGGGAAATGCGTGCATCAAGGCTGGCAAGGTCACTATGAGCCTGCGCCTCAAGGGCGACAATGCTGAGCCTGAGCTCTTCGCACAGAGCCTCATCTGCTGCAATCGCGGCTTCCAGTTGTAA
This sequence comes from Pseudomonadales bacterium, assembly GCA_020443225.1. Taxonomy (GTDB): domain Bacteria; phylum Pseudomonadota; class Gammaproteobacteria; order Pseudomonadales; family Azotimanducaceae; genus UBA4582. The sequence goes on along the minus strand of JAGRIO010000075.1, from coordinate 12,700 downwards.
AAGCTCCTGCCGGATTGTCAGCCAGCTTTCAGCCAGTCGCTGACGATCGAGTTCACTGATAAAGCCTTTGTCAGCCAGCAAGCCGATGCTCTGGGCCAGCTTCGCATTGGCCTGTTCCTTCTGGCGCTGAATCTCCGCAATAGCCCTCTTTTCCTCAATCGCCTGCTGAGTGGCTGTGAGTTTGCCTTCCATGGAACGAAGACGGATATCCGTTGCACTTTGCTGACTACGCCGGGCTTCCTGCAGCTTCTCCAGCTGATCCGTGAAATCTGCCAGAGCATCCTGACCAAAGGCCAGTTGTCCGGGCTGGTCCCGGTACACACTGGCCAGCAGATCGCCCTTGCGGACCTGTTGTCCTGCTACGACTTCAAGTGATCCGAGTTTGCCGCCGGATTCTGAAATCACCCGCAGTGTGGGAAACCGGTAGCTGAGTATGCCGCTGACAGTCTCTCTGCGGGTGTAGTCGTTCAGCATCAGAAATGCGGTAATTGTGATAATGACCGAGATGAGAAATACGCATAATGGTAGCAGAGCTGGTGGCGCGACAATTCTGGACTGACCCAGATCCTGCTGACGCCGGTACAAGCGTGATTCCTGCGTATACAGATCACTCATGGTGTAACCCCTGACGGGGATTCCCCGGTCAGATCATGCCGGGTCTGGGCCAGCATGGCCGGTACATGAAACCAGTGCTGCCACTGGCCGGGAAAATGGGTGATGTGACGGGATGCTATGTCCAGAATTTTCTGATTGATCATATCCGGGTCCGTGTGCCGGATAGGAGCAGTGGGCAGAGCAACGGATTGGCCGCCGACACGGCAACACATAAAGGGCAATACGTCAGCGCTGCCCAGCACCGCCAGCTCACCCGGTCCGGCAACCAGTTGCATCTGCTGGCCGAGAAAGCGGTAGCCTTTCACCTTGCCGTACGCTGCGGGCAAGTCAGCCAGAGCAACCACAATATGACCAGCCCGTAGTGCGCGAATCAGGGTGATCGGACGACGTTCACTGTGCCTGACCACTTCTACCGGCATGGCGGCATTCCCGTTCTGGTCATTGAAGTGGGCGAATACGCTGGCCTCCTGCTCACTGGCTGCTTTGCGGCGAACAATGAGAATCCGGCGCTTACGGCTCAGCAACCGGCGAAGCTTCAGCAGTGCGAGCAAGTAGTCGCCACCATGGATCGTCGTTAGCAGGATGCCGCGCTGATTGTGGTTGAGATAGGTCGAAAGTGAAGCTTCGTGGTGCCACTGCACTGCATTTGCCATGGCGACCGCTGTTGTTCGGTCTGCCAGTTGTAACTTTGACCAGACAGCCTGCGAGCGTTCGGCTTCCTGCTCTGCCTGTCGGGCGATGTGACTGGCGACAGCCTGCGGTTCATGCAGCAGGCTGCTGATCAGCATCGTCCAGGGATGGAAGTTGTTGTTTGACTGAAGACCCGCCAAGGTGATGGTCTCTTTTTAATTGTTCCGGGAGTCAGGCAGAGACCTTAGCTGCGTCAGTGATCCGGTGCCTCACGACAGTAGCGCTGAACAGTGTGAGACATGTCGGGATAGTGTGTAGGCTAACTGTATCCGCTGCCCTGCAGAGATATCAGGCGCTGGTTCATCTCATCGAGTCTTGTCACCAGCACACGGATGATATTGTCTTTAAGTTTTTCCCGGATCGGTGGATTGAGGTACTTGAGGGTAGGGCGGTCCAGTTCGAACAGAATGACAGTCGTTTCTGCGATGACCGAAGTGGTTCTCTTCCTTTCCGTCAGAAAAGAGATTTCGCCAAACAGACTGCCGGGGCCAAGTCTTGCAAGTGGTTTGTCAGCACCGGACTTTCTGACCTGCACTGAGCCTGTGAGCAGAATGTAGGATGACAGGTCATCGTTGGATTCCCTGATAATGACTTCTCCTTCGGCGGCCACGAAAAAATGAGAGTGAAAACCGGTCAGGATTTCTTTCTCCGCCTGACTGAATTCATCAAAAAAAAGTACCTTGTTCAGAATGCCAAGTGCTTTGGCAGGATCGACAGGGTCCAGTCGTTTCACGGAAATCTTGGCCTCAGAATCTGTTTATGTCGTTCTCTTCAGTGTAGACCCGATTCGAGTGGGAGTTTTGCACCAGCTGAAGATCCTGTTATATAGTCGGGGAAATAAGTTAGGTAATCGAACTTTATCAGTAACCGGGTTTTGCCTGGCGGGATGGTTCTCTGACTTATTCAATCAAGCCTGACCCATAGGAGCTACCAATATGGCGTTTAACCCGGACAGTATTCTGACAGTGCAGCCGATTCCCGGCCTGTCAGATGAGATTAATCAGATTCGCCTGGATACGGCTGAAATTGTCGGCAAACGTATCATTCCCAACGAGGCCTTGCTGGCCCAGCGCTGGACAGACAACGATGAAGCCCGGGGTCTCTGGAAAGAGATTACCGATGAAGTGAAGGACCGCAACCTCTGGGCACCGCATTTGCCGGAAGAATATGGTGGTTCAAACATGGGTTTTCTGTCTCATGCCTATATGAATGAAATTCTTGCCTGGAGTACGGTGGCTGCACCCATGTTCGGCGTTGTCGCCCCCAATTCCGGAAACCAGAAAGTACTGGTGAAGTATGGTACCGAAGCCCAGAAACAGAAGTGGCTGGTACCACTGGTTGCCGGGGAAACCCAGTCCTGTTTTTCTATGACGGAGCCTGATAATGCTGGTTCCGATCCCCGTTCGATTCAGACCCGTGCAGTGCGCGATGGTGACGAATGGGTTATCACTGGCCATAAATGGTTCACCTCCAATGCAGTCAGAGCTGACTGGGCGCTGGTGATGGCAAGAACCTCAGAGCCGGATGGTTCCGGAGGCACCAACGAGAAGATGTCGCAGTTCATTGTGCCTACCGATGCGCCGGGATTTGAAATCGTTCGCAGCGTGCCGGTCTGGGGTCACACCGGCGGTCATCACTGTGAGATAAAGTACAATCAGGTCCGGGTTCCCCATGAGAATATGCTCGGTAGTGAGGGGCAAGGCCATGCAGCCGCACAGGAGCGGCTGGGGGCAGGGCGCGTTTACCACTGTATGAATTCAATCGGTAAGATGTGGCGCGCGTTTGACCTGATGGTGAAACGGGCCATTGAACGTAAGGTTCATGGTGGCAATCTGGAGTCCAAGCAGTTTATTCAGGGTTTCATTGCGGAATCCTACATGGATATTCAGGCCGCCAGACTCATGACTATCCACTGCGCAGAGGTGATGGAGTCCGGCGCAGATGCGCGAACAGAGATATCCTCGATCAAAGTTTTTGTTCCCGCCGCCTATCACCGCGTGGTTGACCGGGCAATTCAGGTCTTCGGTGCCAAAGGCGTCTCCGGTGACACACCGCTGGCGAGTATGTACCTGGGTGCCAGAACCCTGCGCATCGCTGACGGTCCCGATGAGGTGCACAAGATTCTGATCGCCAAGAATGTGCTTAAACACTATCACGATGGTTTGTCCTGGGACTTTGGTCTCTGATCAGCAAGGAGAATAAATATGAGTGCAACAATTAATAAACAGGGTTTGCTGGCAGGTAAGACTGCGATTGTTACTGGGGCCAGCCGTGGTATTGGTGAGGCCATCGCTTACCGCTATGCAATGGAAGGTGCCAGGGTCGTCGTTTCTGCCCGAACCGTGGAAGAGGGCGATCATGCCTTGCCCGGCTCGATTAATTCAGTGGTCAAACGCATCAATGATGCAGGCGGGGAAGCTCATGCGGTTCGGTGTGATCTCTCTGTTGAAGAGCACCGGGTCAATCTGATCAATGAAACCAGAGATGTATTCGGTCCGGTGGACATTCTGGTTAACAATGCCGCCGTGACCTATTTCGTGCCGGTAGAAAGCTTCCGCAAGAAGCACTATGACCTGATGCTGGAAGTTCAGGTTTACGCCCCTTTTCACCTCTCGCAGCTGATTCTGCCAGAGATGAAAGAGCGTAAGTCCGGCTGGATTCTGAATATTTCCTCGCATGCTGCACTCCACCCTAACAAGGCAGCCGGGGGCCGTGGAGGTACCGTCTATGGCATGTGTAAGGCAGCGCTTGAGCGTTTTACCACAGGACTTGCCAGCGAAGTTTACAACGATGGCATTGGTGTCAATGTGATTTCACCAGGACTGGTGGCCACGCCAGGAGTGTTGCACCACAAGCTGGTGACAGACGAAACCCCGGAAGAGCGGATTACCCCTGTTGAGCATATGGCGGAAGCCTGCCTGCGGCTGGTTCATGGTGATTCCCAGGAAATCACTGGCAAAATCACTTATGCCGCAGACATGCTCAAGGACTATAACCTGCAACCAGCAGCACTGCTGGCCTGACGCTGTCAGCCTGAGACCAGACCGGTGAAGGGCTGCTGATAGGCAGCCTCTTCGCCAATTCTGTTGGGATCAAAAGGTGTCAACTGATAAACGTAGTAGTTCAGCCAGTTTGAGAACAACAGATTGCCGTGACTCTTCCATGTCACGATGGGCGCCCGGGTGGGATCATCGTCAGGGAAATAGTTTTCCGGAACCGCAGGATTGATGCCTGCAGCAATATCTCTTTCATATTCGTCCTTGAGACACAGCGGCTCATATTCTGAGTGACCGGTGACAAACAGCTGCCTGCCATCCTTGCGGGTAACGATATAGGCGCCGGCAATCGCTGATTCTGCGACGATACCCAGGTCCGGCTGACGGCGGATATCCGCGGCCGGCACTTCCGCATAGCGGGAATGCGGGGCATCGAAAATATCATCGAAACCGCGAACGATCGGCGAGAACGCGTCTACCAGATGGTGGGTGTAAACGCCGGAAATCTTCTTTTCCAGTACCCGTTTTTCGATCCCGTACAGATGATACATGGCTGCCTGTACACTCCAGCACAGAAACATGGTGGAGGTAACATGACTCATGGTCCAGTCGAGGATTTCCTTCATCTCTGGCCAGAAGATCACTTCATCAAAGGGAACCTGACCCAGCGGCGCACCGGTAATGATCATGCCATCGTATTTTTTATGGCTGACATCAGCGAACGACTTATAGAAGGTTTCCAGATGTTCAATCGGCGTATTTTTAGAGATCCGGTCATCGATGCGCATCAATTCCACATCTACCTGCAGTGGCGTGTTTGAAAGCATCCGCATCAGGTGAATTTCGGTTTCGATCTTCTTAGGCATCAGATTGAGCAACAGAACCCGCATGGGGCGTATGTCCTGATGGGCAGCGACAGAGTCCGACATATAGAAGATGTTTTCCCGCTGTAAAACCTGTGCGGCGGGTAAATTGTCTGGAATTCTCAGCGGCATGGCATATATCCTGGGCAAAAAAAAACCTGTTCAGCGGCTAGCTAAAGCAGGTTTCCTCTCTTTAGCTGTATTTTTAAAGCGCCCGCAAGCTGAACTCAAATCGGCGCGTAGGGCAGAATTATAGGCGTAAACGCCGGTTGTGGCCAATAGTCTTTCAGACCCTGGCCACCAGAGGGCAAGCCTGTTGTTTGCCGCAGATTGTGTGGTACAGTCGGAGACTTTTCATGTAGTACAGCTCATCTAGTACAGCATGGCGGCTGAACCTTAAAGCTGCCCCATTCAGTAGCAGGGCCTGTAGCAGAGCAAATATGGATGCTGATAATTCACCGAACGGTATCGTTTTGACTAAATCGGAAGAGATCCTCTTCGATTTCGATCAGGACAACCTGTGTATTTATCTCAGTGATCATGCCAAAGATGTGTTCGGTGACCAGACCGGCAAGCACATCTTTGATGTGTTTGCTGAATATCCCGAAGTTCTTGAACAGTTCAACCGTGTCATCAATGGCCGGGAGCAGGCTGAGTTTGACGTTGGTAACCGCCAGCGGTGGAACATCCAGGGAATTTTCGACGACGACGATAAGCTGTTTCAGGGGGTTGTCGTTGAAGTCACTTTTCTGGAGCCGGAAACCCCCGAAGAGCCACTACCGACACTGCTGCCATCTACCTGGGTGGTCGAGGTCGCCGACCGGGAACTCCACATCAGTGCTGCCTTTGCCCGTACCTTCGGGCTGCCTTCGACCCGGATATCCTTCGATGTTCTGAATGAAACCTTCCCGGAAGAAGTGAAGGAACTTACGCAGGCTGCGATGCACCTGCTGGATGGTACTCACGAATTCTTTTTCAAGGAAATTAAACTGACCGATGCCCGTGGTAACACACGCTGGCTGTCGGTTCGTGGTCAGCCCAGCAGTCGCGAGAAGGGTAGTATTCCCCGCATTAACGGTTCTGTTGAAGATATTACCCAGAAACTACTGGAGTTGCGTCAGAAGCAGGAACAGGATTCCAAATTGCTGCGGGTGCAGAAAATGGAAGCCATTGGTGAGCTGGTTGGTGGTATTGCCCACGACTTCAACAATATCCTCAGCAGCATCATTGGCTACACGGAACTGGCTATGATGGAAGCGGCCGAAAGCCAGCAGAATCCCAAGCTGATGACCTATCTGACGGAGGTGTTTCAGGGCAGCAAACGGGCGCGGGAACTGGTGTCAAAAATGCAGACCTTCAGTCGTGCCGATCAGGTTCGTCCTGAGAATCTCGACCTGATGCAGGAGGTTAAAGAGATTGTCAAAATGCTGCGGGCTTCATTGCCATCCTCGATTGAGATTCGCATCGATATTGAGGAAAGCCTGCCGGAAATCTTTATTGATAAAACCTTTCTTCAGCAAATTATCATGAATGCCTGTATTAACGCCCGGGATGCGATGCAGGAAACCGGTACGATCTTTATTCGCGGGCACAACCGCCAGGTTTCCCGGGACCATTGCTCTTCCTGTCATGAACTCTTTGCCGGTGAATATGTTGAGTTGTCCATTGAAGACACCGGGAGCGGGATTCCATCTGCTATTGCGGACCGCATATTTGAGCCCTATGTTTCCGGTAAAGCCTCTGGCTCAGGCATGGGGCTGGCGATGGTCCATGGCATCATGCACCGTCAGGGTGGACATATTAAGGTCGACACTATCCCCGGGGACGGTACTGAGTTCCGGTTCTTCTTCAAGCCCAGCGAGCATGCTGAAACCAGCCTTGAATCGCCGAATACCTCTATCGTCATGGATGCAGATAATGCCGCCCGGCACATACTGGTTATCGACGATGAAGTGTCCTTGGTTTATTACCTGCGTGAGTTACTGCACAAACGTGGCTACCAGGTCAGTGTAGCCTCCGACAGTCATGAAGCCTGGGATATGTTCAGTGCCGCGCCCGACAAATTTGATCTTGTGGTGACGGATCAGACGATGCCTGGTCTCAGTGGCGTGCAACTTGCGGCCAAGATGCTGACGCTGCGGGAGGACCTGCCGATCATTCTCTGTACCGGTTACAGCGATGTTGTCGAAGAGGGCAATATCAGTCAGTACGGTATTAAAGGCTTCATGTCTAAACCGATTGACAGCCGGCAGTTGCTCCGAAGCATCCAGTCATTGCTGGCGGGCGGCTGAGTCACTCCGGAATATCGCTGATCGCCTGAGCAATCACGGAAAAAATCTGTTTTATCTCTGCTTCACTGATAATGAGGGGCGGTGAAAGCACGATGATATCGCCGATGTTTCTTGCCCACAGACCGAGCTCATAGCAGCGTTTACCTACTTCGACACCCCTTTGCATGGGCTCACCCGCTCTGGGGCGAAGCTCAATGGCACCGATCAGAGCATGGCAGCGAATATCAATGACACCGGGTAAATCCCGCAGCTTCATCGCTTCATTGATCCACAGCTCGTCCAGCTCACTGCCCCGGTCGAGTAATCCCTCTGATTCATAGATGTCGAGGGTCGCCATGCCAGCTGCACAGGCCAGGGGGTGTCCAGAGTAGGTATAGCCGTGATTTAACTCGACTCCGGGTGTCTCAACCGCCATGAAGGTCTGGTAGATTTCTTCTGTGACAAACACGGCGCCCATGGGCACAGTCGCGTTGGTGATGCCTTTGGCTGTCGTCATGATATCAGGCACCACGCCAAAGCGTTGTGCCGCACAACTGGCTCCAAGCCGACCGAAGCCGGTGATGACCTCATCGAAAATCAGCAGTATGCCGTGTTCCGTACATATCTCCCGCAGCCGCTGCAGGTAGCCTTGTGGAGGCAGGATGACACCAGCAGCACCTGCGACGGGTTCGACAATGACCGCGGCGATATTGTCAGCGCCGTGCAGGTCAACCAGACGGAGGAGATCATCGGCGAGCTCAGCCCCGTGAACGGGAAGCCCGGCAGAGAAGGCATTGCGTTCGATATCGAGCGTGTGGCGAATATGATCGGTGCCTGGAAGCAACATCCCGAAGGTGCTCCGGTTTTTGACCAGTCCACCCACAGAGACGCCGCCAAATCCCATACCGTGATAGCCCTTTTCGCGACCAATCAGGCGCTGCCTGGATCCATCACCACGGGCCTTATGGTATGCAAGGGCAATTTTCAGCGCCGTGTCCACGGATTCGGAGCCGGAATTGGTAAAGAACACATGGTTCAGTGGATCAGGGAAGTGACGAACGAGCCGATTCGCAAAATTGAATGCATGAGGATGGCCGGCATTGAAGCTATGGGCAAAGTCCAGTTCTTCGAGCTGCGCCCGAATGGCCTCATTGATCTGCGGACGGTAGTGCCCGGCATTGACGCACCAGAGTCCCGCAGAACCGTCCAGCACCTGATTGCCTTCGCTGTCGGTGTAATACATGCCTCTGGCGGAAACGATGAAGCGGGGATCTGCCTTGAATTTCCGGTTAGCAGTGAATGGCATCCAATAGCTGTCGAGTCCGTCATTTACCAGATTGTGATCAGCAATGCTCATGGTCTGTTTCCTCATTCTCGTCTGGTGTTCAGTTCAGCAAGTCCAGCGGGCGGGCTATCAGCCTGCTGGCCCCGGCTTCATTCAGTTCCCCGGCATCTCTGAATCCCCAGAGTACGCCAACGCTGATCATGCCACAGGCATTGGCAGTTTGAATATCCATTCGGGTATCACCGAGAAAGGCAATACTGGCTGGGTCCACCTTAAACTGGCTGGCCAGTCGCCTCGCCCCAGTTGGATCAGGCTTGTGGGGAACATCGGGTCCATAGCCCTGAATGGCACTGAAGCTGACTTCCGGGAAGAATGTACTGACGCACTGACAGGTGAATTCGTGGTCCTTGTTTGAGAGCACAGCCATCGGGATATGACGCGTCTGCAGGGCCGCAAGCAGGGCCTCAACACCCTCGTAGACAGTGACATCCTGATGCCAGCTGACACGGTAGTCTGCCTGCTGGCGAGCCAGTGCCTCATCAATTATTTCCGGACGCCGTGCCTCAGGTGGCAGGCAACGTTCCACGCACATATGAGCGCCGTCCCCAATAAAATAACGATAAGCCTCCACCTCGTGGATGGGATAGCCAAGTGATGCCAACACCCGGTTGTAACAGTTTGCCAGACTTTCCAGCGTATTCAGCAGCGTCCCGTCCAGATCAAAGATACACGCCTTCATCAATTCCCCTCACACCAATTCGGGGACAGTTTACCGAATTCACCCAACAAATCGGGGACAGAAATTGGGGACAGTTAACTCATTTGGAATTTGGGACAGTTAACTCATTAATCCTGAGCAGGAGTGGCAACGCGGCCAGGCAAGGATAACGGGTGACTGGTCAATCGGTGACCGTTAACCCATAACCACCCAGATCGGGAGGTCAGCCTGGTCTCAGCATTCATCTGGCTGGAGTGAGGGATTAGCCGGATTTCTGGCAATGAAGGAAGACGACCGGATTCCCATCAGCGGTCTTGCTGTTCACCGTTCTGTTCACTGTTGCCAGACCGGAACTTCAGCAACTCTGAAGCGAGGAAATCCTTAACCGAGGTTTCATTCAGGCTGTCCTGCTGCGCGACCAGATAGCGGTTTGCCAGCAAAAACCATTCTTCCGGGATGAGCCTGGGTTCATTTTGCCCGGCAGGTTCATAGGCAAGTACCAGATAATCCAGTGCCATAAACGCAAGCCGGCTGAGTTCAGTTCGGGCTTCCGCCGCACGCAGGCTGACAATGCTTTCCATTGCTGCCAGTGGCAGATCGCGAAGACACATGGCCTCAAGAGACTTCAGCAGGATATCCTTTTCTGCAACTGCCCGCAGGAATTGCTCATCTTCATCCAGCTCGCGAAAGCGGAGAATTTCAGTCAGTTGCAGATATTCTTGCCGTGCCTGAACCAGGGCTGACGGGCGAGAGGGTGCGTTCGTTCTACTCACAGTAACCGGTCCCTGGCCTGGTTAACGCGATCAAACAGCCAGGCGCAGCCACCTTTGTCCGGGTGTAATTGCTGAACCAGGCGCTTGTGCTGGTGGGAAATCTCATGGTCGCTGGCCCCGGCTGAAACCGCCAGAATCTGACGTGCTTCCCGGGCTGTGGGTGCAGGCTGACTGTGGTAGCTGAGACCTGCACCAACGAGCATTTCCGGGTGGGTAAGCTCGAACCAGGCAAGGATCAGGTTACGGCTTTCCGGGTCGGCCTGGTCCGACCGCAACCATGCCAGAAGTGTTTCTGGCGCGATTTCTGTCAGCGGCTGCTGTTGCCAGCTACCCGCCGTAATGTATCCGGTGATGGTCTGATCGGCAGGGCTGAGTTGCAACAACACCTGTGGTGCACAGAAGGTCGGCATCTCTTCGTTATGCAAATCCCCCCAGTCAGCCTGGACCCCCGCCGATGATGGACGTGAAAGCGCAGGAGGCCTGAACAATATCTGCAGAATCAGCAGCGTTGGCAGCAGAATGCCCCCCAGCATAAACCAACCTGGAATTCTGCCGGTTGAAGCCAGAAATACTGTCAGTAAAGTCAGTGCGGACAGGAAATACACCCGGAAGAAACTACTGATACTCATCTGCCGGTGTCCCAGCAGAAGCCGCAGTGCGAAAAAGAGAACCAGCAGGACAGTGGCGATGACGGCAAAACGGAACAAATTGACTTCCAGATCGAATGGTTTAACGTTTGATGTTCTAGGTTAGGGAAATCGCGGATGGTCGGCAATCCGAAAAAACTGGTCGTAGCAACATCGAGCAGCGCGCTGTTCGATCTTTCAGAGAGTGACCGGGTCTATCGGGAGGAGGGCATCGCTGCCTACGCGGAGTATCAGATATCCCGCGAATCGGTGCCGCTGGCACCAGGTGACGCTTTTCCGCTGGTACGCAAACTATTGCATCTGAATGACACTCTGGGCCGCGAGCTGGTTGAGGTTATCCTGCTGTCGAGAAATACCGCTGATACGGGGTTGCGGGTATTTAACTCTATTCAGCATCACAATTTGCCGGTATCCCGTGCCGCCTTTACCGGTGGAGCTGAGCCTTACCGTTACATGAAACCTTTCGGCTGCCATCTGTTCCTGTCCACAAACCCACAGGATGTGCGGGCTGCACTTGCCAATAACATGGCTGCTGCCAGCATTCTGCCTTCTGCCCGCACTCATTCAGAAAATGACCGGCTGCATTTTGCCTTTGATGGTGATGCGGTACTTTTCTCAGACGAAGCCGAGCAGATCTATCAGAAATCCGGACTTGCTGCTTTTACTCAGAATGAACAGCAGGCAGCGGACCAACCGCTGATGGGTGGGCCATTCAAGCCGTTTCTGGCAGCTCTGCACGAACTGCAAAGTGAGTTCGCAACGGGTGAATGTCCGATTCGCACAGCGCTGGTGACTGCAAGGGCGGCCCCCGCCCATGAGCGGGTCATCAAAACCCTGCGGGCCTGGAATATCCGGCTGGATGAATCACTGTTTCTGGGTGGCATGAAAAAAGCAGACTTTCTGCTGGCCTATGGGGCTGATGTTTTCTTTGATGATCAGGCTGAACACTGCCGGCTGGCCAGCGAAGTAGTGGCCACGGGGCATGTACCACATGGCATCGCGAATGAAGCCTGATGCCTTTTCAGGTTGAATCAGCAAATATTTGTAACTATTCTTCAAGAGCATACTTGAAAAAATTTTTAGATGAATTGAGTATATTGCATCGGAGTAACGCAGTAGTAGCAGGGCAGATCAGGGACGCTGAGCCAGGATATCGGCACAGCGAAGTTGTCTGCAGGCACTGGAAGACCAACACTGTCAGATCAAATCTGTCGGTTCAAAAGAATGGACCTGGGTAGAATCTATGAAACTTCAGCAACTGCGGTACATCTGGGAGGTCGCTCACCACGATCTCAACGTTTCCGCCACCGCACAGAGCCTCTACACTTCGCAACCCGGCATCAGCAAGCAAATCAGGTTGCTGGAAGATGAACTGGGTGTGGAAGTTTTTGCCCGTAGCGGCAAACACCTGACCCGGATCACCCCGGCTGGCGAAACAATCATCGAGAAAGCCGGTGAAATCCTGCGTAAAGTTGAAAGCATCAAACAAGTTGCTCAGGAATTCAGTAACGAGAAAAAAGGCTCTCTTTCTATTGCGACAACTCATACACAGGCGCGCTATGCACTGCCTCCGGTCATAGAAAAATTTATCGACGCCTATCCTGAGGTCTCACTGCATATGCATCAGGGCAGTCCGATTCAGATCGCCGAGCTGGCAGCGGATGGGGCTGTAGACTTTGCTATTGCGACAGAAGGACTCGATTTGTTCGGTGATCTGGTGATGATGCCGTGCTATCGCTGGAACCGCTGTGTTGTAGTGCCCAGGGGACATCCGCTGGCCTCGGTTTCCAGGCTGACGCTCGAGGATGTGGCGCAGTTCCCGATAGTGACCTACGTGTTTGGC
>JAGRIO010000074.1 GCA_020443225.1 Pseudomonadales bacterium | reverse complement strand
GTAAACGGGTGGATGGCCGCTCTGACATCTTCTCTCTGGGGGTAGTGCTGTACCAGCTGTGCTCGGGAAGTCTGCCTTTCAGGGGTGAATCGATGGCGACACTGATGTACTCAATCGTGCACGATGCGCCGCAGGATATAAAGGTGGCCCGGCCGGACATTCCTCCGGTGTTACGTAAAGTGATTCACAATGCCATTGGCAAAAAGCCGGACAAACGCTATCAGTCCGGTAAGAAGATGGCTGAACATCTGAAGATATGCCTTGAGAGAATCAGAGCGGAGTCTGGAGAAACAGCGGCATGAACCTGAAAGGAAAGCTTGAGATCGTCTGTCAGACGGATGTCGGTCAGGTCAGGGATCACAATGAGGATTTTATTTCCTATGACGAGCCACAGGGCATCGCGGTGCTGGCAGATGGCATGGGTGGGCTGAATGCCGGTGAGGTCGCCAGTTCCATGACAGTCCACTTACTGATGGATGCCTTTGCGGCTTACCGGCAGGGTGATACAGACCTGCTGGAGAATCTGAACGAAGTGGATGCTGAAAGTCCGGAATGCATGGTGCTGGTGGAAAAGGCAGTCAGCCGTGCCAATGACGCGGTGTTCCATGTCTCCCAGACACAGCCTCAGTGCCGGGGAATGGGTACGACAGTTATTGCCGGATTGTTTCATGACAACAAGTTCGTGGTTGGCCACATCGGTGATTCACGGGTATACCGGTTCCGTGCCGGCAAACTGGAGCAGATCACAAAGGATCACAGTTATGTTCAGGAACTCATCGACAAGGGCCTGTTTACCCCTCAGGAGGCGCGCGAATCCAATCAGAAAAATGTTGTCACCAGAGCGCTTGGCATCGCACCGAAGGTTGAGGTTGAAGTGCATGAACACAAGACCAGCGTCGGCGACATCTATTTGATGTGTTCCGACGGTCTGACTGATATGGTGGTGGATGCTGACATTGAAACGACGCTGAATGAACTGGGTCGTAATCTGAGCGAAGCTGCAAGTCACCTGATAAATGTTGCGAACGCCAGCGGAGGCAAGGACAATATTTCAGTTATTCTTGCCCGGGTACTGAAGCCTTTTCCTGCAGAAGGCGGCCTGATGGAAAGAATCGTCAATTGGTTTGAATAGCCCTCATCGTGACACAAAGGCGCGGATTTCTCTGAATGACCATAAAGTTAATTGTATTGAAGGACGGCAAACCTCTGGATCAGTTCGAATTTGATCAGGAGAGCGTTGTAATTGGGCGTAAGTCGGATTCCGATATCTCGATCAAGGACCCGGCGGTCAGCGGTACCCATGCAAAGATTCAGAAAGTGGGAGACAGCTATATCATTCAGGATCAGGGCAGCACCAATGGCGTTCATATCCGCGGGCGCAGGATCAAACAGCAGGTTCTGCAGGACGAAGATCTGGTGACGATTGGTGAGCATGAAGTCAGGATCACAATCAGTGCTGCAGCCCCACCAGCAGCTGTACCTCCGGCTTCACCATCACCATCACCATCATCTGTGCCTGGCGACAGGACCGCCAGACCTGCCAGCCTTGAAGTCGTCGACGGTAAGGAAAAGGGTAAACGCATTCCTCTCGTGGAAGGGCTGACGACCGTTGGTGAACCGGGTGTTCAGGTTGCAGCAATTTCAAAGCGCCCGCAGGGGCACTTTATTATCCATGTGGACGGCGGCAAGGACCGGGAACGGGTGCCGCTGGTAAACGGGGAGGCCATCGGCTTTAAATCACGCAAGCTGGAAGATGGAGACAGGATCGAAGTCGCCGGAATCGTGATGTCATATCACGGTTGATGGTCTATGTTTATTCAGGCCAGATTTACAAACTGATTGCAAAAATGGCCTTGTCTGGATCACCTCAGGTGGCAGGATAGCGATTAGTGTGACAGGAGGTCACTCACTGCCGATAAGCGGTCGCGATCAGTTAATCGACCACGTTTAAGATGGCGTATAAAGAGTTGTAACAGATATTCAGCACAGCCGTAGGTTGAATATCCCGGGGTAAAATGTTCGAAGGAGAACGCAAATGAAATTCAAAGGTATGGGTCTGGTCCTTTTGCTGGGATCATTATTGACAGGATTTACCGGTATGGCTGCCGCTAAAGAACCACCCGTGGCCAAGCTGGTTCAGGTGGAAGGTGAAGTGGAGTACAGCCGCAACGGCACCGAATGGCGGCCGGTTCGCCGCACCAAGTATCTGTTTTCAGGTTACCGGATCAAAACCGGTGCTGACGGCAGCGGCAAGCTGATCAGCCAGAATGATGGCATGTCCCAGGATCTGGGCTCTAACTCAGAAATTGAAATCACCGACGAAGGTGCCACGCTGATTTCCGGTAATCTGACCAAGCCCCGACAGGAGTCTGGCAGTATCTTCGAAGGGCTTTCTAACAAGTTTGCCAAGGCTCAGCGTTATACCACGGTACGCCGTAGCGCCACGGGTACCGCGAACGAAAAGCAGTGTGATAATAAGGTTCGTACCGTGAAAGAAGTGACACTGTCCGCTGCCTATCCGGATCTGGTCTGGCGCAATGCCTGCCCTGAGTATTCCTACCGTTTGGTCATTGACGACAATATCATTGAGATCCCTGCACAGGCGACTGCCGAGATGATCCGCTACACAGTGACTGATGTGAAGCCAGGTACCCATACTTATCGGGTAGAAGTGCTCGACAAAGATGGTACGGTTTACATTCCCCGTAAGGATTCAGAGTTTACCTGGGTAGATGAGAAAGCAGAGAAAGCCCTGATGGCTAAGCTTTCCAGCGCTGCTGATGATGTATTCATCCAGGCCAGTATGCTGGAAGAGCAGGGCATGCACGTTGCTGCGATGGATGTGTACCGGGAGTATTTCAATGAAAATCCGGATGACAATGATATGCGTCCGTTGCTGATCGAGCGTTACAACGAGCTGAAGCTGCAGAACCTGCAACTGCAGGAAGCACGGCTCTACAACTCCAGTCTCGAAGGCGATTTCTGACCTTAAGACTCAGCGCTCCCGGTTTGTAATAGCCCGTAAGTATCTTATAAGATGCTTACGGGTTATTTTTTGCATGCCACAGAATCTTTGATTCAGGGATCTTGCCACCCTCACAACGTGATCGCACTGCTCTAATAGTCCTTGAATCAACGGTTCCTCAATAAGAAAAACAGAGACTCAGATGCCTAAAACCAACAACCGCTATGACCTGCTTGCTGTCATTTTCCTGTTCCTTCTGGCGATGATATTTGAGTATCGGGAAGCCTTCTCGTTGCTTGAGGACGAGATGTTGTCGTACCGGCAGTTGATGCGAACCTATTATGCCGACCCGGAAGTCACAGAACCTATCGAAGATGTTCTGATCGTGTTTACCGACGAAGCCTTCTATGAGGAATACGACAAATACCCGTTACGCCGGGTTGACCTGTCGACGCTTATCATCCGGCTGGCGGAGATGAACGCCAGCGTAATCGGGGTCGACATGCTACTCGATTTTAACAGTGCCTATGGCGAAGACCCGACCCTGGCGGATGCCTTTGCCCAGGCCGGTAACGTCCTGCTGGTATCTCAGGCGCAGTTCGAAGGCGATGAGTTTCAACACATTAATACCGCTATTCCCCGCTTTGATGAACTGACGAGTAATGGCTACTCGAACATATCGTCTAACAGCGCTGTCCTGCAAAGTATCGTCCGTCTGCGGGTCTATCCCGAGATAGCGGCAGAGGGTACATGGCCATTTGCGGTTCAGGCGGTAGCGAATTATCTGGGTACTGAGCCCGAACTGGACGGCCAGACCTTAAGGTTTGGGGATCTGGAAGTGGCTCTGGACCAGTTTAATGATCTCTATATTGACTATCCTTTACTGCGTTCCAGCGGTGATGGTGGCACCGTTAAGCTACATGATGTAACTGGTATACCGGCGTCTGAGATTTTATTTGCCCATGATGCGGAAGAACTGGAAGACCTCAGCTATCTCGTTGATGGCAGAATTATTCTGATCGGGGAGGTGGCTGAGGTTGCCCACGATGAGTTTGAAACACCTGTCGGCAATGTCTTTGGGGTAGAGATCATCGCCAATACCATCACGACTCTGCTGAAAGGCGCCCCCTTGCGAGCGGCGCCCTTCTGGGTAGAGTTTGGCATCCTGCTGGCTCTGATGCTGTTGTTTGTCTATACCAGAACCCTGACTGAACCACTGCGCCGGAACGGACTCAGCCTTGGGGCTATCATTCTGTTCTTGGTTCTTAATGGATATTTTTATATTTACAGCGGCCTCGTGATTTCCATGAGCTATGCGCTGATCGCGTCAGTGCTGGCAATGATCATCATCAATGCCCGTTTCTATCTTGCAGAAATGGGTCAGAAGGCCCAGATCAGAGACATGTTCGGCCAGTACCTGTCCCCGAAGGTGGTTGCTGATCTGGTGAAAGATCCCGAAAAGCTGAGTCTGGGAGGGGAGGAGCGGGAAATGACTGCATTCTTCTCGGATATCGCCGGTTTCTCCAGTTTTTCAGAGAAGATGACACCAACGGAACTGGTTAATGCCCTGAATGACTATCTGACTGCCATGTGTCAGATCATCGTTGATCTGGAGGGCACAGTCGATAAGTTCGAAGGGGATGCCATCATTGCTTTCTGGGGGGCGCCAGCAATTCAGCTCGATCATGCCACTCAGGCGTGTTTCGCCGCGATTGATATGCAGAAAGCCGTTCACCAGATTCGTGACCGGTTCGTCGAGGAAGGCCGGCCTGCCATTTCTGTGCGTATGGGGCTCAATACCGGTCGCATGGTGGTGGGTAATATGGGCTCTGCGCAGCGCATGGACTACACCATCATGGGAGATTCCGTGAACCTGGCTTCCCGTCTGGAAGGGGCGAATAAGGCCTACGGTTCTGACATTATGATCTCTGGCATGACCTACGAAGCCTGTAAGGATGAGGTCGATGTTCGGGAACTGGATACTATCCGGGTGGTTGGCAAGAATGAGCCTGTTACAGTCTACCAGTTGCTGGAGAGAAAGGGTCAGACTGATCCGGACACCGCGGCGCTGGTAGCCAGATTCCACGAAGCACTGGACTGCTACAAGGCCAGAGACTATCAGGGCGCACTGGCTGGCTTTGAAGCCTGTGTGGCAATGCGACCGGAAGATGGCCCGAGCGGTGTCTATGCAAAGCGCTGTGCCGCCTATATAGAATCGCCACCGGCCGCAGACTGGGATGGTGTATTCGTTCTGACGGACAAGGGCTGAGCCGATGGGACCAGTACAGCAACGCATTGAGGAAAAACTGGCTGCTGCGCTGTCGCTGGCTCATCTTGAAGTGCGTAACGAAAGCAGTAACCACAATGTGCCTCCGGATTCGGAGTCACATTTCAAAGTTGTGCTGGTATCAGAGGCCTTCGCCTCTCTGAAACTGCTGGCCCGGCACCGGCTCGTGAATGCGGCATTGGCAGACGAACTGCAGTCCAGCATTCACGCGCTCGCCATTCATGCTTACAGCCTGCAAGAATGGCAACAGCGCTTCGGTAACGTGCCTCTCTCGCCTCCCTGCCTTGGCGGATCCCGGGGAGACGGGCGCGCTAATCTGGTCTGATTTTTCGTTTCGCCTGTCTGCTTCCGGAGTGAAAAACCTGCTGTTTCTGAATCCCCTGCTATGCTTTAAATAAAAGCAAATCCGGTGTAGGCGAGAGCCGTCAGACACTGGATAAGGCGCATAAGTTTTTACAGCGCTATTTCCGTTGCATTGAGGTCGCGGGTAACTGCATGACCTCATGCGCTTGACTTTCAGGGATTCTGAGGATGACTGTATCTGTTGAGATCAGTAATGATGTCGCGACTATCAGGATTGTAGGTAGCTTCAATTATTCGTCTGCATCTGAG
Organism: Pseudomonadales bacterium; assembly: GCA_020443225.1. Classification (GTDB taxonomy): domain Bacteria; phylum Pseudomonadota; class Gammaproteobacteria; order Pseudomonadales; family Azotimanducaceae; genus UBA4582. The sequence goes on along the minus strand of JAGRIO010000074.1, from coordinate 7,999 downwards.
TTCCAGCAGGTCTGTGATTCTGTCAGTCCCACGGTCAGTCGTTATCGTATCGATCTTGCACAGGCCAGCATGGTTGACAGCGCCGCACTGGGGGCACTGCTCAATCTCCGGCGCCGGCTTGCCGATGTCGATATCGATATAGATATAGATATAGAGAATCCGACCCTGCAGGTCAGGAAGATTCTTGAGGTTTCCCGTATGGATAAGAAATTCAATATCAGCGCCAGGTAATCATGTGAAAATTCTTGTCGTAGACGATCAGGCGGCAAATCGTGTGCTTCTCAGTTACTTGCTGGAAGATGACGGACACGAAGTGATAGAAGCCAGTAATGGCGAGGACGGCATCCTCAAGTTTCAGAGGGACGAGCCTGACCTGGTACTGCTGGATGTGATGATGCCCGGCGTGGACGGCTATGAGGTCGCCAGGGCCCTCAAAAGTCATAAAACAAGGCACGTACCTATCATCTTTCTGACTGCGCTCAGTGATGACGTATCACTTTCCCGGTGCATTGAGAGCGGTGGGGACGACTTCCTGACCAAACCCGTCAATGAGACCCTGCTGGCAGCCAAGATCAAGGCCCATGAACGCATCCGGGATCTGAATGCCGAGCTGACCACCAAGAATCAGGAACTGGAACAGCTGCATAAATTACTGCGCCAGGAACATGATCTGGCGGAGTATGTATTTGATACCGCTATCAAGGGCGGACTGAATCATTCCAATGTACGCCACTACCTGTCGCCGATGGGTGGATTCAGTGGTGACGTGATTCTGTCTGAAACCTCGGGTCGCGGGACACTTTTCGTGCTGCTGGGTGACTTCACCGGTCACGGCCTGCCCGCAGCTCTGGGAGCACTGCCGGTCAAACAGGCCTTTACCAATCTGGTGCGGGAAGGTGCAAATGTCGGTGAGATCGCCACTCACCTGAACCAGACCCTGTTTGAATATCTGCCAGGGCATATGTTCTGTGCAGCGACGATTATTGAGTACAACCCGGTAACCCTCAAGGCAATCTGCTGGCTGGGTGGATTGCCGGATATGTTCCACCTCGGTACTGATGGCTGTATCCGGCACAATATCCGTTCCCAGCACATGCCGCTCGGTGTGCTGTCTGCAAGGGAATTCCGCAATGCGGTTGTCAATCTGCAACTGGAAGCCGGGGAACGGCTGTTCCTCTACAGTGACGGGGTGACGGACTGTTGTGATGTCCATGGTGAGATGCTTGGTGAACAGCGCTTCGAGCTGATGTTCAACGGCAGCATTTCGGGTGACGAATTATTTGATTCCATCGTTACCAGAGTGCGGAGCTTTGGCAGCGGCAGGCCTCAGGATGATGATGTCTCGATGCTTGAGGTTATGGCGATACCCGGTGAACCACTGTCGAACGGGTATGAGCTGGAATACCTGCCGAACGACTTTTCATTCTCCTGGTGTCTGGAATTACCACAAATCCAGGACAACCGGGTGTTCGAACGTATTCTGCAATCCTGGGCTTCCCATCCGTTTTTCCAGGCCCGTAAGGATGATATTTATGAAGCACTGGAGTGTATCTGCTTCCAGGTACTGGAAACTCACTATCTGGATGTTGATGCTGATTTGGTGGGTGCGGACATGAATCGCGAGCAGCGGGTGGAAATCAGACATCAGTCTCTGCTGCGTGCGACAGAGGCTAAGCTCGCGTTGATTATCAGCTTCAACGCGACAAACATGACCCTTGAGATAACCGCCGCACCCGTCGCGATGAAGGACGCGGACCCTGCGGCACTGGTACGTCGGAGACTGAGTTTCTGAACGACGTAAGTGACTTGAGCAAATCCGACCGGTGATTCTGCGCTAACCTCAGGATTGCTGTGTAAGTCCGAAAAATAGTGATCCAGATGATTTCCCGGCAGCGCGCCGCGCTATAATCGACGGGTGAAAAAAGTCCGCGATCAGTCTCCAGCCTTCTACTATCCTGGCATCGACGCGCCTGTCGAGTTGGTGCGCAGCCGGCGTAAAACTATCGCCATTCACCTGTTATCGGCTCAGCAGATCGAAGTCCGCGCGCCGTTGCAGGTTTCCCGTCAACAGATTGATCAGTTCATCCGTTCCCGCCTGAACTGGATTCAGCGAAATCTGTTGCTGCTCGCAGAGCGGCCGCTACCCGCAGTACCAGTATTTCAGGAAGGCGAACAGCATCTGTTTCTGGGTGTTCCCAGAAAACTGGTGATTGCCCGTGGCAGCCCGGCTGCTGTCATACTGTTTGAGGAGCAATTACTGGTCCGGACGCCAACGCCATCGGATCAGGCCGGAATTCAGCGTCAGATTGAAAAGTTCTGCCGTACCCGGGCACTGGAGGTTTTTGAAGAGCGGATCAGGGTTTGTCTGCAACGGTTCGAAGCGCTTGAGTTCAGCGGCGAACTGTCGGTGAGAAAAATGAAACGCCGGTGGGGCAGCTGCTCGTCTGCAGGTGATATTTGTCTTAACTCACTGTTGGTGCAGCGACCTCTGGCTGCGATTGATCTGGTTGTCACCCATGAGTTGTGCCACCTGCGGCACTTCCGTCACGATACGGCTTTTTACCGGTTATTGTCAGAAGTGATGCCTGACTGGCGCGACCGGGAGCGTTTGCTGGAAGGTGAGGCGTTTATTCCGCTGGCGATGTGAAGTCGTGGTCTGGATTTTCATCCAGGAGTACCGCCAGTGCCTGCCAGATATCATTCAGCAACATCGGTTGCGCCTCTGGTTTGGGGTGAATGCCGTCCCGCTGTAAAAGACTTTCCTGGGTCGCGACACCATTCAGCAGAAAAGGTACAAAAGGCAGATTATTACGAGCCGCAACCTCAGAAAAAACGTTTTCAAAAGCGGTGGTATAGCGCCGGCCATAGTTAGGTGGCAGTACCATGCCAATCAGCAATACCGGCGTGTTGGTCTCTTTGATCAGGCTAACCATCGAATCAAGGTTGGCACTGATTTTATCAATCGGATAACCTCTCAGACCGTCATTACCACCGAGCTCGAGAATGACCAGGTCAGGCTGGTGGATATCCAGTGCTTTCGGAAGTCGCACCAGGCCACCGCCGGTGGTCTCTCCGCTGACACTGGCATTAATGACATTGTAATCAGGAGATAAAGAACCTAAATGTTGCGCCAGAAGATGGACCCACCCTTGTTCAACCTCCATGCCATAGGCAGCACTGATGCTGTCTCCGTAAACCAGAATGCTGGTTTCCTTCGTATAAGCCGTTGGGCTTGAAATAAACAGCAGTACAATAACCAGGGATTTGATAGTGGCTGAAACTTGCATGATCAGAACGATTGACCTCGGAAAGACCGTCACGACATCGGCGGGTGAGCTCACCATCTTGAAAGGGATTAGTCTTGAAATCAAGCGATCAGAAACTGTCGCGATAGTGGGGGCTTCCGGGTCCGGTAAGACCACGCTGCTGAGTCTGCTGGCGGGACTCGATACGCCCAGCAGAGGTCAGATCTTCCTTGGCGAGCGGGAAATTACTGCGCTGACTGAGGAGCAACGTGCCGCTCTCAGGGGGGAGATGGTGGGGTTTGTGTTCCAGACGTTTCAGTTACTGGGCAGCCTCACTGCCATCGAAAATGTCATGTTACCCGGTGAACTGAAAAAGCAGGCGGACGCAGAGTCTCACGCCCGGGAACTGCTGGAGAGAGTCGGTCTGGGGCATCGCCTCAGTCACTATCCAAGACAACTATCCGGGGGTGAGCAGCAGCGGGTTGCCATCGCCCGGGCCTTTGCTTCATCGGCAGAGATTCTGTTTGCCGATGAACCAACGGGTAATCTCGATTCCGCAACGGGAGCCACGATTATAGACCTGCTGTTCGAGCTGAACCGGGAGTTCGGCACCACACTGGTTCTGGTAACTCATGACGAGCGTCTGGCAGCACGATGTGACCGGGCGGTGCATATCGCGTCTGGAAGCCTCGTGGCCAATGGAGCGACCGAGGAATGAATCTCAACCTGATTTTAAGGTTTTTATGGCGCGACTGGCGTGCCGGTGAGCTGACGCTGCTACTGGGGTCATTAATTGTCGCGGTATCCACGGTCACAACCATTACCTTGTTTGTTGACCGGCTGCAGCGGGCCCTGCATCAGGAATCTGCGAGCTTTCTGGCGGCTGATATGGTCATCCGCAGTGGTGATGAAGTTGATCCCGGACTCCTGCAGAACGAGTTTACGGCGCCTTTGCAGCGGGCGGAAACCCTGACCTTCCTGTCTATGGTTTTTTCCGCCGACCGGGCGCAATTTGCCTCGGTCAAGGCAGTGACTGATGCCTATCCGTTGCGGGGTGAGTTGATTACCGGTGATGAGCCGTTTCAGCGCGGCCAGCCTGCCGAAGGTGGACCACCTCCGGGCGAGGTCTGGTTGGAAAGCCGGCTGTTCCCGGCACTTGGCGTGAAATCCGGCGACCTGCTGGATATTGGCGTTGCCTCCCTGCGTATCGGTAAAGTGCTGATCAAGGAGCCTGATCCTGGCGGCGGCTTTGAAAGTACAGGCCCGCGGGTGATGATGAATATGGCCGATGTACCTGCCACCGAGGTTGTGCAGCCAGGCAGCCGGTTAACCTGGTCCTATCTGTTTGCTGGCTCAGCAGACGCTGTCAGTGATTATGACGAATGGGTCCGGCCGCGATTGCTCGAAGGTTCAAGAATACTGGGTATCAAAGATGGTGCTGCCAGTGTTGGCCGGGCGCTGGAGCGGGCAGAGCGCTTTTTGTTGTTGGGTGGATTACTGGGCGTGCTGCTGGCCGGCGTTGCAATCGCGCTGTCGGCCCAGCGCTATGCGTTCCGTCATTTTGATCATGTCGCTATCCTGAAAACTCTGGGCGCCAGTCCCGGTGCTATTGATCAGTTGTTTCTGCTGGTATTTCTGATCATAGGTGTTCTGTCGACTATTGCGGACAGTGCCATTGGCTATCTGGTGCAGTTGGGGATTGTTGAGATTCTGTCTCCCTACATTCCCGTAGCGCTGCCAGAGCCCGGAATACGGCCTGTGATCATCGGCTTCGTCACGGGTCTGGTTTGCCTGCTGAGTTTCGCGCTGCCACCAATTATGCGTTTGCGCGCGACGGAACCGGTGCGGGTTATTCGCCGGGACCTGGATTCGGCCACAGTGTCAGACCGGCTGACCTATGGCGCAGCACTGGCTGGCACGATCGGTCTTATGTGGTGGTACAGCCAGGATTTATGGCTGACGTTGCTGATCTTTTCAGGCGGCCTTGCCGCACTGATAGTGCTGTCAGTGGTTGCCTTCGCCCTTTTGCGCAGTGGCCGGATGCTGGGGATGCAGGCCGGCAGTGCCTGGCGGCTGGCACTGGCGGGCATGCAGCGACGCGGTCAGGAAAACACGCTGCAAATTATGGTGTTCGGACTGGCCATCATGTTGTTGCTGATTTTGTTTCTGGTGCGGACTTCATTACTGGCAGAGTGGCAGACTCAGATTCCTGCCGATGCGCCCAATCATTTTGCCATGAATATCAGCCCGGCCGATGTAGCGCCCATCAGAACCATGCTCGAGGATAACAACATTCACTCGCAACCCCTGTTTCCGATGATTCGAGGACGTATCAGTCTGGTGAACGGTGAGTCGGCCAGCGCACGTGACAGGAGCCAGCGTTATCAGCAGGATGATGAAGAGCAGTCCGGACCCCGGGCCAGCTCAGGACGCAATCTGACCTGGTCGGCGACATTGCCGGAAGATAACAAGCTGGTAGCTGGCAACTGGTGGCCAGCAGATTACCGTGGTGAGCCTCTGGTCTCGCTGGAACGTGACCTGGCGCAGCGTAACAAGATTGCCGTGGACGATGAGCAGGTGTTCACCATTCAGGGGCGTGAACTCAGGGCGCGTGTAGCCAGTATCCGTACGGTCAGCTGGGACAACATGCAGCCTAATTTCTACATTATTTTCTCACCAGGAGCGCTGGACGATTTTCCTTCAACCTTTATGACCAGCTTTTATCTGGACCAGTCTCAGAAAGTGTTCCTGAACGACCTGATTCACGAACATCCGACGATGACAGTCATTGAAGTGGATGCGATTATTGAGCAGATTCAGACCATTATTGCGCAAGTGACCCTGGCCATTGAACTGGTCCTGTTGCTGATTCTGATATCCGGCGCGATGGTTTTACTGGCAAGCATTCAGGCCAGTATGGATGAACGCCTGAAACAACAGGCGATTCTGAGAACGCTGGGTGCCAGCCAGCGTCTGGTCATGGGGAGTTTGTTGATCGAGTTCTGTGCCCTTGGATTCTTCGCTGGTGTGCTGGCTTTTATAGGCGCAGAGGTAACGGTATTCGCCCTGGAAACTCAGATATTCGAGCTGACCTACGAGATTAACCCACAGATCTGGATTCTGGGACCCGTGACAGGGATGGTTCTCATTGGACTGGTAGGTATGCTTGCCACCCGGAAGGTGGTGAGGGTTTCCCCAACAATAGTGCTAAGAGAGCTGGCGTGATATGCGTCAGAGCTCCGGATACCAGCTGCCATCTGGCATGGGCGTTATCCAGAGTTGCGAGAACCAGTAAAAATAGCCATCACCTGCAGGTAGTGTGCAGTTATAACGTGAGCGCCCAGGCTGCAAGGGTTGTAGCGCCCTGGTGCTGAAGTGATTGCCCTTCGTTTCAACCGGCAGTCGTCCTCCGGGTCCATAGCAACTCAGCAGTTCCAGTGACAATCCGGCTTCGGTTGTCAGGCTCAGCTGCGGCGGGTTGTGTTTTTCAACCAGCGGCTCGGTAGCAGGGCTGGTGACCGGCAGGGCAAGGGTATAGAGCTTTTCTCTCAGACTCTCTGATGCGCCATACTGCCCCGACATGGGAAACCTGGGTAACAGTCGTTGATCCAGTGAGGGACCCAGCGCACCGCTTTGTTGACCGAAACCTTTATATCCCAACTCGCTAATCAGCTGCAGTATCTGCAGATTGTATTCCCCGTAAGGGTAGGCAAACAGTTCTGGCGCAGCACTCAGGTGGGTTGTCAGCAATGTTTGGGCCTGGCGTATGTCACCTTCAAGCCGGGCCAGCCACGCTTTGTCACTGAGGGTTGCAGGTTTTCGCAGCATATGCAGGTGGGAATGGGTGTGATTGGCGATAGTCGCGCCATGAGCCTGCATCTCTCTGAGTTGCTGCCAGCTGAGATAATAGCTGGCATTGGTGCCGACATAGGCCGTCGAAACGAAGACCGTAAATGGCCACCCACGTTTGCGCAGTAGCGGAAACGCGTTCTCGTAGATGCTGTGATATGCATCATCAAAGGTGACAGAAACCACCTTCTCATTGCGCCAGGGTTTTTGATTTATCATCTCCAGCATTTCAGGTAAAGGGATGACCCGGAAGCCTTCTTCTTCAATGATTTTCAGGTGGTTTTCAAACTGTCCGGGGCTGATACTGGTCACAGCCGGTGATTCGGTGCTGACATGATGGTATTGGAGGACCACAGCACCTTCTGAAACCAGTGGAAGTATCAATAGCAGGAAAAGTGTGAATATCAGTCTGTACATTATGTTTTGCTGGACATCGTTGTGGTGCCGGAAATCGCTGGAGCAGGATACACTTTTGTGTAAAATTGCGCCCCTGTTAAAGTGAATCATTCCAGTCATGAGCCAGAAAGACCAGTACGAAAGGAACAAGTTGCAGAAGCGTCTGCGCCGGGAAGTCGGTAAAGCTATCGAAGACTTCGCCATGATTGAAGAAGGCGACAAGGTCATGGTGTGTATTTCCGGCGGTAAGGATTCGCTGACCATGCTGGATATTCTGCTTAACCTGCAGAAGCATGCGCCGGTAAATTTTGAACTGGTCGCCGTTAACCTGGATCAGAAGCAGCCGGGTTTTCCTGCTGACGTTCTGCCGGCTTACTTCGAATCACTGGGTGTGCCTTACGAGATTCTCACTGAAGACACCTATTCTCTGGTAACCGAGATGGTGCCGGAAGGTAAAACCTATTGTGGCTGGTGTTCACGTTTCCGGCGCGGCATTCTGTACCGGCATG
>JAGRIO010000073.1 GCA_020443225.1 Pseudomonadales bacterium | reverse complement strand
TGCCGGGCCTTCGCCAGCTTCTATTTCCAGATTCTCGATCACCGACAGATAGGAAACCCGTTCACTGGCATCCAGTGGCGCCGAAACTTTGACGGAACCGCCATCCAGCGCATAAGCCACCTCCGGTCCTAACAGATCATTGATCCGGTCTGCCATACGCTTCGCCGTGGTGAAATCCGGCCGGTGCAGGTTGAAAACCAGATCGCCCTGCATAAATCCCGAAGGAGCGGGTCGCTCCACCATGGCGCCATTGGGAATACGGCCAACGCTCGGTACATTAACGGTGATCCGTGAACCATCTGCGCCTTCCGCGCCAAACCCACCGACCACCAGATTGCCCTGTGCTACAGCATAAATGTTCCCATCCACACCTTTCAGTGGCGTCAGTAATAAAGACCCACCCCGCAGGCTTTTGGCATTACCAATGGATGAGATAGTGATATCGATAGTCTGACCAGGCTTTGCAAAGGGTGGTAACTCAGCGTGGATTGAGACCGCCGCCACATTCTTCAGCTGGGGCGCGGCACCCGGTGGTGGTGTAATACCAAAACGCTTCAGCATGTTGTTGAACGCCTGGACTGTAAACGGCGTCTGGGTTGTCTGATCACCCGTACCATCAAGCCCGACAACCAGACCATAACCAATCAACTGGTTGGAACGCACGCCGGCGATACTCGCCATATCTTTCAGACGCTGCGCCCCGGCAGGCAGCGGTGCTGTCAGGCTCAGCAGAATCCAGCAGATCAGTAATCCTCGTTTCATTCAGATACTCCTCAACCCTTACAGTTTATCGGGGTAGTTCATAGGGGTAGTTCATAGGGGTTCGTTAACAGCAACCGGCTAGTAAGGAAAAAACGGGTTGATAAAGAAGCGCGCCAGCCAGCCAGGTTTATTCGCATGTTCCATGGCACCGGAACCACCGTAAGTAATTCTGGCATCTGCAATCCGGGTGGAATCAACGGTATTGTTGGCAGAGATATCGACTGACCGGACCAGACCGGTAATGCGGATGTATTCATCCCCCTGATTGAGCTTCATCCACTTTTCGCCCCGCACCAGGAAACTACCGTTCGGTAAAACCTCGGTAATCGTGACGCTGATACTGCCCTGCAGGCTGTTACTCTGGTCGCTGCCGGCGGAACCGGCAAAGTCGTTAGAACTGCTCATATTGTTCAGATTGCCGCCATTGGCATCGACACCCTGCAGCAGGCTGCTGAGGATGACCGGCTCGGCGATGGTATTGTCAGAGCTTTTTGACAGGGTGGTACTGGAAGACTTGGTTGACGATGTATTCTCATTCAGCTGAATAATCAGAATATCGCCTACGTGCCTCGCTACCGTGTCTTCGAACATAGGCCGGAAACCTGTGTCTGAAAACAGGCTGCCGCGGCTCTCCGGTACCGCTGCTGAGACCAGCGGATACCGGGGAGCGTAGGCCGGGTCATCCATGACCGGCGCCGGCGCTGTCTGACAACCTTCCAGCAGAAAGGTAGTCAGTATCAGCAGGGTTAAAGCTATCATCCTGATACTTGTAAACATCCTTGAATCCTCTGTTCCCTGACGCTTTTCTCTTCCTTGAGAAGAACTATGCAGGAATCGGGCCAACCAACAGAGGGTCAGCCCGAAAACATCAGATCAGATATTCTGGGAAATATACTGCAGCATCTGGTCGGCGGTAGAGACGACTTTAGAGTTCATTTCGTAGGCTCGCTGGGTAGTGATCATGTTAACCAGCTCTTCAACGACACTGACATTTGAATTCTCCAGCGTCCCCTGTTCCAGGGCTCCCAGCCCATTCAGCCCGGGCGTTCCCTCCTGAGGTGCGCCACTGGAAGCCGTTTCACGGAACAGATTACCCCCCACCGCCTGCAAGCCCGCGGGGTTCACGAAATCCACCAACTGGATATTACCAATCTCAGTGACACCGGTATCGCCGGCCAGAGCAACCGTCACAGTTCCGTCAGTGCCGACGGTGACCGACTGAGCAGTTTCAGGAATGGTAATAGCAGGCTGCAATGGGTCGCCGTTGGCGGTAACAATTTGCCCATTGGCATCCAGATGAAATTCACCGTCGCGGGTGTAGCCGAGGTTACCGTCTGGCAGCAGAATCTGGAAAAACCCACGACCATTGATAGCAAGGTCCAGAGCATTCTCGGTGATTTGCAAACTCCCCTCGGTGAAGATCTTCTGCGTGCCGGCGGTTCGCACCCCGGTACCCAGTTGCAGACCTGAAGGTAGTTGAGTCTCCTGCGATGCCTGAGCGCCTGGCTGCCGGTCAATCTGATACAACAGATCCTGAAACACCGCCCGGTCCTTCTTGAAGCCGATGGTGCTGACGTTGGCAAGGTTATTGGAAATGGTTCTTAGCGCGGTATCCTGCGCGCTGAGGCCCGTCTTACTAACCCAAAGTGCTGATAACATAATCCTTTACTCCTGAATTCCCTTTGCAGCTTCCGTACCTGACAGAATCCCGCGCTTAAAGCCTGACCTGGCCATCTGTTTAATTGACCTGCAGCAGCCGTGACGACGCTTCTGCGTTATCTTCAGCGGTGCGCATCATTTTGACCTGTAACTCAAACTGGCGGGCCAGCGAGAGGATCTGCGTCATGGCATCCACCGCATTAACGTTACTGGTTTCCAGAAAGCCTTTGGCTACGGTGACCTCGTTGGCGGGCGGTTCGATGAGCCCGTCCTTACGCCGGAACAGGCCGTCGGCACCCTTGTCAATGCCTTCAAGATCAGGGTTAACGAGTTTGATCCGGTTTACCTGGGTCAGCGCATCGGGGGACTGTCCCTGTCCCTGAATGGAGATTGTGCCGTCTTTCCCTATCTCCATTTTCTCAAACGGTGGAATGACAATGGGGCCACCGTCACCCAGTACCTGGCGGCCGGTTGTGGTTCGAAGCGCACCTGCGTTGTCCACATAAAATGATCCCAGCCGGGTAAATGCTTCTGTGCCACCACCACCATCTACGGTGATAAAGCCTTCGCCTTCTATGGCTACATCCAGGTCACTGCCCGTCTCCTGAAAAACCCCGGGACGGAAATCTGTGGCAGGCCGTTCCGTCAGGGCATAAACCCGTGACGGGAATGCATCTCCGAACACCTGCATACTACGGGCCTGAGCAAAGTCTGCCCGGAACCCCGTCGTATTCACATTCGCCAGGTTGTTAGCGTGTAATGTCTGAGCCGCAGCATTATGCCGGGCCCCCGTCATCGCGATATATAGCGCCTTATCCATCGCTGCCAGTCACCTCCGGAGTGGCTGGTATCTGCATCTCCCCATTACCACTGCATCAAGGCAGACCCAACGGGTAAACACGGCTAACCAGCTTCTCCTTATCTCAGATTGATGATGGCCTGTGTCACCGCATCAATCGTCTGGATTGTCTTGGCACTTGCCTGAAAGTTGCGCTGGGCAATAATCAGCTGGACCAGCTGGTCGCTCAGTTCAACATTCGAGTCTTCAAGTGCCCCCGAATTGATAGCACCAAGTGACGCGCTTCGGGGAGCCCCGACCACCGGTTCACCAGACTCATAGGTCTGTGCCCAGGTCGTGCCTCCCAGATTCTTGAGACCCTGCATATTCGCGAAGTTAGCCAATGCAACCTGTCCCAGCACCTGGTTCTCACCGTTGGTATAACGAGCAAAAATGATGCCAGTATCGCTGATATCGAGACCACTCAGTCGACCTGTTGTAAAACCATCCTGATTAACGCTGTTGACAGAGAAGACACTGCCGAACTGACTGGAACTCGCCATATCCACCACAAAGTTAGAGCTGATGGGGGGATCAGCGATTGGCAGGCTCGCGCCTTCCAGAATATTCTGGGGTCCGAGCGCACCGGTGAGGTCTCCGTTTTCATCCACCGGCGTCCAGTTTGTAATATGAACCGTGTCAGATTCCGCCTCGATCAGCTGCCCGGCTTCGTCAAATTGCAGGGTAAAACCGGCAAGAGTTGGTTCAGTATTTGCCGGTGCCGGCAAAGTCGGGTCAGGATCACCCACATCGCGGCCATCAATCTGCAGGTACATGGTCCAGCGGTTGGGCTGCGAACCCAGCTCATCTGGCCGGTAAGGCTCTTTCACGAAGAATTGGGTCATCACGTGAGAGTTACCCAGACTGTCGAAAATCGTGACTGAGGTCGCAGCGTTATAGGTATCCTGATTATCCGGGTCAAAACTGTTGATAGTGAACTCGGTAAAATTGTCTGCATCCAGCGGCCCGAAGATCCCTGTCAGGTCCGGATTCGGATTAGCCAGGGTGACGCCCTCATCCAGAATCAGATTCACGGTACCACCCACTGCGGCTGCGGTATCGCCGCCGACCAGATCCAGGGTCACCGGCTGTCCGTTAGGACCCTGCACCGCCATCGAGTCACTGGTATTGGTGCCCTCAACAGAGAAGACCAGATCACCACCCAGCGCATTTACCACGGTCATATCACCGGTGGCAGCATCTATCTCTGCACTGATGCCGCCGAGGGTGCTGGAATTATTGATATCTTCCGCCAGCGCCTCCAGCGAGTCAGAGCTAAACTGCACACCATTGACTGACACCAGCAGTGCGCCGGTATTGTTTACATAATCCACGGCAGGAATCGTTGCCGTGGTCGAGGCACTGGCCGACACACCAGGCACATCATTGAAGCGCGCCGCCAGCTGGGCTGCAGTTTCTCCTTCCAGAGTGGTGACGGTGGTCGTCACCGTGTCTTCACCACTGGCATTCACAATTTCTACCGACTGACTTTCATAGCCATTACTGACCGCTGCCACACCAGGGGTTGTCACACCGGTGGAGATATTCAGCACGTCTGCCAGGTTAGCTGCGCTGACCCCGGGGTTAGCCGTGTTGAAGTTATTCACCGTGATGGTAGAGGCTTCGCCAGCGGTAGTTGCATAGAACTGCAGCTGGCCGGGGTTATCCGGATCTTCACGAACGTCCACGCCCAGGTTGGCCAGCCGCAGATCATCCCGGATATCAGCAATCAGATCAGTCAGCGTCTGGATATCTGAGTCGAGCGTAATCGTCACCGGGCCACCATTGTTAGCACTGGCACCAGACAACGAAATATCAAAACTGGCGGAACTCAGGTTGCCCACTTCGCCGGTGGTACCGGTAAAGCCGGAAGGATCAGGGTTAGCATTGCTGGCACCCATACTGATGCGACCCAGGACATTTTCCACATTCAGCTGAGTTGCCCCGTTACCCAGCGTCAACGCGCCGTTAGGGTCAATTTCAATGACCGAGCCTTCACCGGGAACCGTCGCATAGAACTGCAACTGACCAATATTCTGCGGGTCTTCCCGCACATCCACACCAATACCTGTACCCTGCAGATCATCGCGAATGTCAGTGATCAGGTCCTGTAACGTATTGATGTCGGAATCCAGCGTAATAGTCTGGGTCTGATTGGCGGCGCCGTTAGCCCCACCGCTCAGCCGGATCTGAAAGCTCGCCGAGGTATTAATGCCCGATGAGTCAGAGGCACCATCAGTGATACCACCTAACATTCCAACAATGTTCGCAGCGGTGGTCACCTGATCGCCGGAAATACCTGAAGTTGTAAAGTTATCTACCTGTATGGTCGAGGATTCACCGGGCACCGTCGCATAGAACTGCAGCAGACCAGCATTCTGCGGATCTTCGCGGGCACGAACATCAATGCCGGGAGAAGCCACCGCAGATAACTGGCTGTTAATCAGATCCACCAAACTGTCCAGATCTCCATTGGCAATATTCTCATTCAGGTTGATGGTGACCGTCCGGTCGCCGCCGGCGCCAGAACCGCCAGCGATAGTGACGTCAAAGGTTGCCGCTGTGAGAGAGCCTGTTACGCCAACGGCAGCCGTACCCGGTACCGCGCTTGTGGCACCGTCGGTCACACCCAGCAATCCCTGAATATCAGAAGTCGTGGTGTTGGCACTGCCGGCGACAAAATTATCGACCGTAATCAGACTGGCAACACCGTCATCGGTCGAATAGAACTGTAAGCGGCCAGAGTTGGTCGGGTCCTGACGGACATCAACCGCCAGCCCCGCCGCCCCTAACTGATCCTGAATATCCGCCAGCAGGCCCTGGAATGATGTGATATTGGCATTCAGATTTATCGTCGCGGTGCCATCGGCGCTGGAACCGGCTATCGTAATGTCAAAGGTGGAGCCGGAGGAGCTCTGCCCATCGCTGATATTACCCAGCACTGCAGATATATCACCGACGGTAGCACCGGCCCCGGCAATGAAGTTATCAACCGTTACCGTGGAAGCCTCACCGGCGACAGCCGCCTGAAACTCCAGAGCGCCAGAACCCACCGGGTTTTCGACGGCCACCACATCGATACCAGCTAGATCATCATTAATGTCCGCCAGCAGATCAGTGATGTTGGTGATGTTACTGTTCAGATTAACAGTCACCGTTGTATTACCGTTACCACCGCTGCCACCCGCAATAGTCACATCAAAACTGGAAGGCGCTGCGGCGAAGTTGAACCCGGTAACCGGTGCTGTCGCGGTTACCGCTGACGGCTTATTGGCGAAATTGAAGTTAACCGGCGCTGCCGTACCTGCCAGCGAGCTGGGTGAATTCACACTGAAGTCATAACCAACAATGGACTGGGTAGCTGTGACCGCTGAAGAATCGTTGATACTGAAATCAAAAGGGGTTGTCTGTGCCGCTGCCGTAATGTTGGAGTTGCTGTTTACGCTGAAGTCAAAGGGCGTCAGGGGCGCATCAGTGCTGACCGTAGACGGTGATGCGACAGCCACGCCTCCCTGAGCATTACCAATTTGCTGGCCGATGGTTGAGATAGTGGTACCGAACTGCGCCAGTACCGGCGACTCGGCATCCAGATTAACCCTGGAATCAACCAGGGTGGTCTGCTTAGGCGCCAGATTTCCGGTTTCAATCATGATGTCGCCAAGAATACCGTTGATGGTGCCATTAGCATTGGCGGCAAAACCCTGCAGCCTGGAGCCACTGTTATTGACAATATAGCCATCCTGATCAAGACCAAACATACCGGCTCGGGTGTAGGTCTCGGCGCCATCATCATTCAGAATGAAGAACCCTTCACCATCAATTGCCACGTCGAGGCTGTTGCTGGTAAAACTGATGGTACCCTGCTCAAACTGTTGGGCAACTTCTGCCAGTTTGACGCCACTACCAATAAGTTTGGACCCGGTGCCAAGTATATTGGCCGCGAATACATCGGCGAATTCGGCGCGGCTTTCCTTGAAGCCTGTGGTACTCGCATTGGCAATGTTGTTGCCGGTGATTTTCAGATCGCTGCTGGCTGCTTTTAATCCGCTTAATGCGATATTGAATGCCATTTCCTGCTCCTTTACTTCCTGTTCGTCAACCGTTGTCAGAGAATCTCTTCAACTTCCAGCAACGGTACTGCACCCTGCCCTGCCAGATTCAGAATCACTGATCTGTCAGCATTAATGGTTACGCTGTCTACATTGGCAGACAGGGCCATATCCATTTCTTCGGTCATATCACCCACCGACGCCTCTGCCCTGAAGCTGTATTTGCCGGGTGGCAACTGATTGCCGTCATTGTCCAGGCCATTCCAGCCGAACTTCACATCGCCACGACTCTGAGGACCCAGTTCAACCTGCTTGACCAGTGAGCCAGCGCTATCAAAGATACTGACCAACAGATTATTACTACTGCTGGCCATTTTGATGGTGCCGGTAATCGCACCACCTGGTTGCAACACACTGGAATCAGTTCTGATATGAACGCTGCGCCCGACCAGTGCAGAAGCCTGTAGCGCCTGACTGGACTGCATGCTGGTTGCCATAATGCCAACAGTACTGTTCAGGTTTTCGATACCTTCCACGGAACTGAACTGCGCCAGCTGGGCAATGAATTCGCCATTTTCCTGTGGGTTAAGCGGGTCCTGGTTGTTCATCTGCGCGACCATCAGTTCCAGGAACGCATTCTTATCCAGCTCTTTGTTCTTTGCTGTGGGCTTGATTGCGAGCTCTGACAGTAGTGGATTTGAGATCTGATTAATTTCCGTCACGACCCTTTACTCCTTACTGACCCAGACTCAGCACGCGCTGCATCATGGTTTTTGCGGTATTCATCACTTCAACATTGACCTGAAACGACCGGGAACTGGAGATCATGTTGGTCATTTCCTCGACCACATTGACATTCGGGTAGGCTACATAACCTTCCTCGTTAGCCATGGGATGATGAGGCTCATAGCGCATCTGCAGAGGTGACTTGTCTTCGACTATCCCCAGCACGCTGACACCACCCTGTGCGCCGAAGACGCCACCTTCAGAAAAATCACGTTCAAATTCATCATCCATCAGGGCCGAAAACACCGGGTGCCTCGCCCGGTAGGTTTCATCAACACTGCTGCTGACGCTCTGTGCATTCGCGATGTTACTGGCGGTCGTGTTCAGTCTGACCGACTGGGCACTCATGCCGCTGCCTGCAATATCAAATACTCCGAATAAAGACATGCCCCTTACCTTCCCTGTCTGCGTCTGTCGTCCTGGCCTGAAGCCTGGTTAATCAATTGAATCGGTTACTCACCGCGGATAGCGGTTTTAAGTCCTTTGAATTTACTGTTCAGAAACGTGAAACTGGTCTGAAATTCCAGTGCGTTTTTCATGTATTCACTCTCTTCCAGATCCGCATCAACGGTATTACCGTCGACCGCTGGTTGCAGCGGGTTGCGATACTGAAGCTCGGCATTCAGCGCTGGTTCGCTGCCATGAATGTGACGCTGATTAGTGGTCGCCAGACGTACGGGTCTGACCATTTCTTCCTTCAGCGTCTGTTCAAAACTGATATCCCTGGCCTTGAAGTTCGGGGTATCAGCGTTGATCAGGTTGTTGGCAAGAATTTCCGCGCGGGCCGATCTGAAGTTCAGCGTGTCTGGATGGATACCCAGTGCATTGCGAAAGTTGATGGTCACAGTCTGTTCCTGTTGAGATTACCTGCAGAGGTAATAGCAACCACTGTGCCAATGTAATAATTACTTTATTAACAAAGACTTAACGATCATAAAAGGATCTTAAAGGCGGCATGTGTTTGCCGCCCGGCAGGCACTCACGGCAGCAGCGGGCACTGCTGCCATGGCAGTATCAGCTGAGCAGGGAGGCAACCCGTTCGGCCAGTTCTTCGGCTTTGAACTTAGCAAGGAAATCGTCTGCGCCGACTTTCTTAACCATGCTCATGTTGAATACCCCTGACAGAGAGGTATGCAACAGGATAAACAGATCGCGGGTTCTGGGGTCGGCCTTCAGTTCACTGGTGAGGGTGTAGCCATCCATCTCTGGCATCTCAACATCAGAAATAACCATCATGTACTCTTTTCTGGGGTCGATTTCCTGATCCAGCATCTCACGGATGTGATTAAACGCTGCCCGACCGTCTTTCATGGTGACAAACTCCAGACCCAGTTGTGCAACTGTACGCTCAATCTGTTTTCTGGCCACGGCTGAATCATCCACAATCAGCACCTTGCCCCGGGTACCGCCATTGACGACCCGGTTTTCTTCGATAAACGTATCAGATACCGATTCGTCCACTGGCGCAATTTCAGAGATGATCTTCTCGACGTCAATTATCTCAATGAGTTCGTTATCATTGCGGGTCACTGCGGTGAGATAACTACCGGCGCCGCTGCCGGGAGGTGGTGGCAGCACCGATTCCCAGTTTTTGTTGATGATGCGGTCTACGGAATTCACGAGGAATCCCTGAATCTTCATGTTGTACTCGGTAATGATAACCAGATGCTCTTCCGGCTTTTCAATAAACGGCATGCCAATGGCAGCACGCATATCAATGATGGCAATCGCCGATCCCCGCACATGGGCTATTCCTCGCACGAATCGATGTCGTTTAGGCAGGTCATGAAGTCTGGGACAATCCAGCACTTCCCTGACCTTGAACACATTAATGCCATACAGTTGCTTACCACCCAACCTGAACAGCAATAGTTCCAGTCTGTTTTGCCCAACAAGTTGGGTACGCTGATTGACGGTTTCCAGTACACCTGCCACGGGTAAGCCTCTTTTCGAATTGGTTCTCTTCATCTGGCATGTCACTTGCAACCTTTCAGTCACACACCGCCTTGGCGGCAGATAATTGACACCCAGAGCCAACATGTATCCGCTATTGATTAAGCATAGGTCATCTCGATGAGTCGGCAACACCGAATGGTCTCTTTCCTGCGCCTGTTACCCCTTGCCGGCACAATGGCGACTTTTTGTTTTTTAAGTGTTGTCAGCAGCAGTGCTTTAAGTGCACCGGATGCGCGTGCCGCAATGCTTGCAGATGTACTGGATTTCACAGAAGGACTGATAAAGACGGAGTACCCCACGGCGACCCACACCGAGATCAGCATTCAGCAGCCAGACCAGCGTATGGTGATTGAGAACTGCGACCGGGAATCAATGGTCCAGCACGCAGGCGCTGGTCTGGCACGCCGGATTCTGGTGAAAATTTCCTGCGCTCAGCCTTCAGCTTTATACATTCCGGTCGACATCAGTATTTATGCAAATGCGGTTACGACGGCAGCTGCAGTTCCCAGGAATGTGCGGATCAGGGATGATCAACTGCAGCTCGGTGAAGTTGAGGTACTGACCAACGGGCGCGCCTTCTTCACGCAATTCGCCGAGGTTGCAGGCATGCAGGCACGGCGAGCGATCCGGCAGGGTACGGTACTGACACCCGGAATGCTGACAGCACCAAATCTGGTCAACCGGGGTGATCAGGTCATGATCGTCGCTGATGGTCAGGGCCTGTCAGTCCAGATGCCAGGGGAAGCACTGGAATCCGGCACCCGCGGGCAACAGATACGCGTCAAAAATCTGTCTTCGAAACGGATTGTTAAAGCCAGAATCACATCAGAAGGTCAGGTCGCCGTCAGATACTGACACCTGAAAAAAAAGTTAAATATTTTCTAAAGTCTGGCAGAACGCTGCCGCTACAAATACTGTATAGAAAGATTCCGCAGGGGAATCAACAGTCAGGGAATCTCTGAAAAGCAGACATCTCATCCAGGGTATTCTTGAGGATAGCGTTGCGACACATCGTCGCTGTGAGGTTTGACCATCATGGTTAACAATATAAATGGCTCATCAGGTATTCAGAACGGTACCACCCGGAGTCGTGACAAGGGACCGGACAGCACCTCGGCAAGAGGTGTACAGCCCGGCCAGAATAGCGTCAGTGCACCAGACTCAGCGGATACAGTCCGGCTAAGCAGCAATGCCCGCGACCTGCAAAATCTGGAAACCCGGATACGCGACCTGCCTGAGGTCAATCAGGAGCGGGTTGCTCATATTCGTGAAGCTTTGCGCGAGGGCAACTATAGCGTCGACCCCCAGCGTCTGGCGGCTAAGATTGCCCAGTTTGAACTGGACTTGTAAACATCAGGACCACTGGCCGGCGACAGCCCGTGGTCTACACTATTTTCCTGCCTGAGAGCACCGGATAACGCATGGAAGCGAACAACCCGAATCAACATCACACTGCCATTCGCGAAGCCCTGAGCCTGCTGCTCGAAACCGAGCATACTCACTACCAGTCGTTGCTGGATTTGCTGGCACAGGAGAAAGAACTCCTGACTCAGCGTGATCTCGACAGCTTCACAGTGGTGCTTGAACACAAACAAAAAGCGATCACCCGCCTCACCGAGCTGGCCCGTCAACGAGACCTGCTACTGAACGCTGCGGGTGCCGAAGTCTCAAAGGACGGTATGGAAAAGCTGTTGTCAGACCTCGACACCCACCACGAAGATGGTCCGGATAGCGAAGAGCTGATGGCGACCCTGCGCGTTCACTGGCAAGACATTATCGAACTGGCGGAGAAATGCCGGCATCTGAATGAAGTCAATGCCCGTATTGCCAGCCGTGCCCGCTCTACTGGCCAGACGATTCTGGACATCCTCAGTGGCCGTAACGGCACCAACCTGTATACACCCACCGGTCGCTCAGCTCAGGCACGACCTCAGGGTCCCGTCGTTAAGGCCTGACAGCCGCCAGCGACCATTTATCTGGCAGATGTTTCATCCGTCTGCCCTTCTACTATTCCACCACCGCATCCATTACTATTGGCTACATGAGCGATGTCATGTATGTGGTGGTCTTTAACGGAGAGGTACTGGAAGGGTTCCAGCCTGTCTCTGTGAAAGCCCATATGGCGAAAATGCTGAAGGCAGATGCGACGAAAATGACCGCTATGTTTTCCGGCAAGTCCGTTGTGCTGAAGCGTACACCGGACAAAGAGATCGCCGCTAAATATGGCAAGGCGCTGAAAAAAGTGGGCGCCGATGTCAAAGTCAGGATTATCAAAGTTCCTGCCGCTCAGGCTGCTGCCAGACCCGCCACACCAAGCGGCACCGGAGCACCGGTGGCGCAAAGACCGGCGCCGCAAACGCAGTCCGCCAGTACCACACCTGCCGTGCCTGCCGGTAATCTGTCACTGGCACCTAATGAAGGAAACCTGTTTGAACCGCTGCCGGTACCCGAGCCGGTTGAAGTTGATATCTCCAGTATCAGACTGGCGTCAACTTTTGATGATTCACCCCTGGCTCCCCCCCGGGAAGTGCAGCCCGTTCAGGTTGACCTCAGCAATCTCAGCGTAGCGACGCCAGATGACACGCCACTGGCCGCACCCCGTCCAGAACCCGCTAAGGTTGAGGCGCCAGATTTCGGACTGGATGAACCAGGGGCGGTACTGGAAACCCTGCGGGAAGAAAAAGAGCCCGTTAACCCGGACATCAGTGGTTTGTCGCTCGCATTTCCGGGCACCGAGCTCCTGAACCCGGACGAAAAGCCAAAAGGTCCACCCCCGGTACAGCCAGACATCAGCAAGCTTCATCTGGAAGCCAACTTCGATCTCTGAATTCAGAATGCAGCCGGGGGCGGGCTTTATGCCCGCTTGCGACGGGCTGGTTCCTCACCGTCAAGAATCCGCCTGATGTCTGCCACAAAAGAAGACCGGTGACTTTCCAGCAGATGAAAATATGACCAAATCGCAGCATTCTGCCGAATGCCGTGAACCACGGTTGCCTCAAACAATTCGTCATCCACCAGCCCCGCATGATACTGATAGTGGATATTATCGATACGGTGAATCTGGGCCGAAAAATAAAATCCCACCTGGGCAAGATCGGTCTCTGAAACACCCGCCACTGCCGCATCGATGCCCTGATCATGAAACAGATTCCGGAACTTCACCACTGCCAGAGCCTGAGCGGGGGAAGCGCCTATTTGCGAGCGGGAACTGGAAGCGGCATCGGACCGCTGCTGATAAATCTGCGCCATTGTGGCTTTACGGGTCAATCGGATCTCGGCTACCAGATACAGCAAGGTAACAAACACCGCAATCGAGCCAAAAAATTCACCCAGTGATCCCATTTCCTCGATGGTCACGATGTCTTACTCCTGTTTTCCTGCGCTGGGGGACCCCTGATTCATGCAACTTTCAACCAGCGGTTCACCTTGCCTTATCAAACTCATCCACTAATCAGCGGATTCCTGCTTGCCCGGTATGACGGGTTTCTGATTCAGATAATTGATCCCGGTCTGCACGTAGGACAATAGCCGGTTAACCATATAGGCCATGACCTCTGGCTGTTCCAGACGCTGAACGGCAGGCTCCGCCAGATCATACTCGTAAAGGTGCCCGCCACCTGACTCATCCAGAGTCACCAGCCTGTCACCCTGAACATAAGCGACGACCTGCTCACCGCCGGAGGGCTTGATTACCGCCTGACCCGCATCATCCGGCCTGGTGGCGAATACATCCCGGCCCCAGCAACCTGCCGTCACAGGTTCCCCCATCAGACCCGACAGCGTGGGAATCACATCGACCTGACTGATTACCGTATCAAGCCGGCGCCCCTGCAGAGATGGCGGAATCTTGCCGTAGATCAGCACCGGAATATGGAACCGTAACAAATTCACCTCGGTAAGCTGGTGCTCGG
>JAGRIO010000072.1 GCA_020443225.1 Pseudomonadales bacterium | reverse complement strand
TTCCGGTTGCTGCATCAGGTATTCATAGCCGGGCAGGTTGGGAAAACAGCTGAGGGTGGCGAATATGCCCTGATGAGTATGGGTGCCATTAGAGAAAGCCCGGGTAAACAACAACCCCTGTTCCGCCAGTGCATCAAAGGCTGGCGTGACGCCCAGCGGGTTACCCAGCGCACCGGTGTACTGACCGCTGAAACTCTCCAGAATGATGACCACCACATTCGGCTCATTCACGACCTCAAGATTCTCCCGCGCCCGGCGGGATTCAGCCGCTGGCGGCAACGCGAGCATAGACCGGGTGGTATCCGCTGCGGCCTGATCTTCAAGCCGGATCCAGGCACCGGTCTGATCCCGCGCCGCAAAGTTCATCATTGCTTTGGCGAGGGTAAAGCTGCCGTTAAGCGCCAGATGATTCAGAAAGGTGTGATCAGTCACGAAGGCATCGCCCCAGCGTAACGGCGGCCCTGACCGCAGACTACCCCGGGCCCACACTGTGGCCAGCACGAATATCAACAGAAAAACACCCAGTCGTGAAAGCAGGCCTGGCCGCGCAGAAAGTCGGGGTTGGTTAAAGATTCTGCGTATCAGCCAGATAAAAAAGGCGGAGATCACTACGAACAGCAATGTATAGCGGAAAACTGGCAAACCCTCCCAGACCATCCGCAGCACAGTTTCAGGATCTTCCTTGATGTATTGCAGCACCAGACCATTCAGGCGCTGCTGAAACTCGCCGTAGAACTCGATTTCCAGCACGCCGCTGAACACATAAGCCAGGGTGAACAATGAAACCCACAAACCACAGAAGCGCTGATACCAGACAAACGGCACCAAGGGTAAAAACACCATCGGCAGGCTGCCGTAAACCGCCATTCGCAAATCAAAGCGCAAACCCATAGAGAAACTGGCCAGCCAGTCAGTCACCGGCGCTGACGGCCACAAGTCGCCATTGGTCAGGATCAGGGACAGGCGTGACAGGGCAAAAATCACCAGCATCAGCAGGATAACCCGCAGCCAGGCGATCAGCGCCTGCCGGGGTGAGAGGAGAACATAAGCATTCATATCTGTGGGAGCACACCTTTGCTGCAGGATGACGGCGCCAGGGAAACAACGCCGCGGGCATTGTAACAAAATCAGCCAGCCAGCGACCGTCGACGATACGGATTCACGTTACAACCCGGGGCGAAACTTCCCTGCAGCTATCCGGTCATAGCTACATGGGTACAGGAGCAGGCTGCTGATACAGCAGGCCGGAACAATGGCCACGTGGACCGAATATCTACCCACATGGCAACAAACCGGCAGGAATGGCGACCAGCTGTCGAAAAATTCGCTTAAAGTGTCATTGGCGACGACTGATTTTGGCAGGCTCCGGCATCCAACCGACACTTAATTTACACAGGCTGGAACAGACACAGTGGAAGCGACACAAATCAGGTCCAATGCCCCTCTCCTTGCCATCGGCACCGGGGGAGATGATCTTCATCGGGAAGCCTCACAAATGATCGCCGTGCAGTATAAGAAGCACTTCGATTGTGAACTGAAACACTTCATGCCGCGGACCTTCAATCTGTACGAAGGAAAGAATCTGAAAGCCTGCACCGGATTTACCCCCGCCGGTAATCAGGCGCTGTTTCTGGAACAGTATTTCGATCGCCCCATAGAAGCCCTGCTCAGCGAAAAATTCAAGACCCCAGTCGATCGCAGCACTATCTGTGAAATTGGTGGCTTTGCGGTTGATAACAAGCGCTACGTACTGCCATTCATGCTGGAACTTGCCCCGGCGTTCCGTGCCCAGGGATTTCAGTTCGCGGTCTGCACCGTGACCTCACCGGTTCGTGCCTGCCTGCGTAAACTGGGTATTCAGTCGGTCTGCCTCGGCAAGGCAAATGCCGAGAGAGTTGATACTTCTGACAATGCCTGGGGCAATTATTACCAGCTGTCACCCGTCGTTCTTGCCGGTGATATACAGGCCAATATCGATCGTCTGATGCCCCTGCTTAAACTTTTCTGAGCACCAGGAACTGACATACATGAAGCAGATACTTTCGCAGCTTGAGTACCATGCCCTGCATACGCCAGACCAGCCAGCCATTATTTCCGGTGAGACCATCATCAGTTACCGGGAACTGGCCGCACGGGTGCAAACGATGGCTGAACACTTCAGTCAGTCGGGTTGTCAGACGCTGGCATTCCAGTTTGACAACGGCGTGGACTGGATCGTCACCGATCTGGCGGGTGCCGCAGCTGAAATGGATATAGTCCCCATACCCGGGTTCTTCACCCCCCAACAACTGAATCACGTCATCAGCGATGCGGCGATTGATCTTTACGGCACAACAGACCAGGTTGCTCCAGGCGCCGGCTGGCTGACACACCCTTCCCCCGAAGCGGTCAGTCCGGCGTTCTTTTACCGTCTGGCAGAAAAACCCGGAAAATCCGGAAGCCCACTGCAAACGAAGATCACCTACACTTCCGGCAGTACTGGCAATCCTAAAGGCGTGATGCTGAGCGGAACTACTATCGACACGGTCGCGCAAAGTATCGTCACCGCGATGTCGTCCCTTGAGATCAGCAAGCATCTGTGCCTGCTACCCATGGCGACCTTGCTGGAAAATGTTGCAGGTGTCTATGCACCACTGCTGCGTGGCATCACGATTGAGTGTCCTTCGCTGAATGATATCGGCCTCTCAGGTGCCAGCCTGGATATCGAAAAGTTCTGTGCTGTTATCAACAACGCAGAAGCTGACAGTATTATTCTGGTGCCGCAATTACTCACCGCTCTGGTTACCCTCGCTGAATTTGGCCTGCTCAACACCAACTCGCTGAAAATGATTGCAGTGGGGGGTGGCCGCATCAGTCAGCATCTGCTGGACCGAGCTGACAAACTGGGACTACCAGTGTTTCAGGGTTACGGTTTGTCTGAATGCTGCTCTGTACTGACCCTCAACACCCCTTTAGCCAACCGGCCAGGTTCCGTGGGCAAACCTTTGCCTCACGCAGAGATCAGAGTCAGTGACACTGGTGAACTTGAAGCCCGTGGCAGCACCATGGTGGGCTATCTGGGCGGCACAGCCAACAACACTGACTGGTATGCCACCGGCGACCTTGGCTATATCGACGCTGAAGGATATGTCTATATCACCGGTCGGCGCAAAAACGTTTTTATTACCAGTTTTGGTCGCAATGTAAATCCAGAGTGGGTCGAATCTGCCCTGACCCAGCAGGCCGCAGTGTCACAGGCATTGATATTCGGTGAAGCTCAGGCTCATAACC
Organism: Pseudomonadales bacterium; assembly: GCA_020443225.1. Taxonomy (GTDB): domain Bacteria; phylum Pseudomonadota; class Gammaproteobacteria; order Pseudomonadales; family Azotimanducaceae; genus UBA4582. The sequence goes on along the minus strand of JAGRIO010000072.1, from coordinate 10,759 downwards.
TGGCCCTGCTGTGGCTGCGCTTCGAACAGACCCCGGAGCAACTGGCAGAGATGATTGCACTGACCAATCAGGAATTGCCTGACTATGCTCAGGTACACCAGTACATCGTTATGTCCGACCCGATCGATCCTGCCCTGATCACTGCCAATGGCCGTATCAAACGACAGGAAACTATCGGGACTTACCTTGATGTTATCGAGCAACATTTTGCACACGGAGAAGCCAAACATGCAGTTTTATGATCAGCTACTGCAGGAAACCGAAAGCAGCAAGCAGTATTTCCTCAGCGCCCCCATTATTCAGGATGTTCTGGAAGGCCGGTTTACCCTGGAAACCTATATCAGCTTCCTGAATCAGGCATTCCACCACGTTCGCCATACCATACCCTTACTGATGACAGCCGGGGGGCGACTGACAGACGAGCAGGACTGGCTGCGTAAGACCATCAGCGAATACATCAGCGAAGAAATCGGCCATGAGCAGTGGATTCTGGATGACATTGAAGCATGTGGATACGACCGCGCCGCTTATGCCCTGGGCCCGGCGCCATTCGACTCTGAAATCATGGTGGCCTTTCTTTATGACTACGTGACCCGCAAGAATCCTGTCGGTATATTTGGCATGGTGCTGGTTCTGGAAGGCACCAGCGCTGGTCTGGCACCGGTCGTCGCGCAAATCGTGCAGGAGAAACTGAAGCTGCCGGATTCCGCTATGACTTATCTCACCACCCATGGTGAACTGGACCAGGATCATATTCACTTTTTTGAAAACGCCATGAACAAGATCACGGATCCACAGGATCAGGCCGCGATCATTCATGTGGCTAATTGTATGTACCGGCTCTATGGCAATGTCTACCGGTCCATTCCATCAGCAGCGCTGGCGCTGATGCAAGCGAACGCAGCCTGAGCACATCACAGGGAGACTCAGATGAAAACACTACTCACATTAATAGTAACCAGTCTTATATCGCTCAACGTCCTGGCAACCGATGTCGCCGAACTACAGACTGACTGGGCTGTTGCCAACTATCAACTGAAGGGCGATGAGCAACAGGCAGCCTTTGAAGCGCTGATTGAAAAAGCTGATGCGGCGGTAGAAGCCGACACTAACAATCCCGATCTGCTGATCTGGCAGGGTATTATCAAGAGCTCGTTCGCCGGCATTGATGGCGGACTCGGTGCACTGGGCCTGGTGAAATCTGCCCGGGCATCTCTCGAGAAAGCAATGGAAATCAACGACATGGCTATGGATGGTAGTGCTTATACCAGTCTTGGTGCGCTGTACTATCAGGTACCGGGATGGCCCATTGCATTTGGTAACGACAAGAAAGCGCGTCAGTTGCTGGAGAAGGCCGTAAGCATCAATCCTGATGGTCTGGATTCCAACTATTTCTACGCTGATTTCATGATTCGCGAAAAAGAATACGCCAAGGCTAAAGCGGCGCTGGAAAAAGCTCTGGCGGCACCGACAAGGCCTGGACGAGAAGTAGCCGATCAGGGCCGTCGCGCTGAAATTGAAGCACTGATGGCAAAAATCAAGACTTCCTGATCGCTCTGAAGTTACCTGGTTTTTCACAGGCACTGCTGCCTGCCATGCTCTCAGGGTCCGGCAGGTGCAGCAGTTCTAGAATTGCCAGTACAGGTCAATGAAGGGTAACTGCGGCATACCAAATACCCCATCCAGTTCCAGCTCATCGTCTTCCACTTCGTAGTCAGCACCAATCTGATTCTGCCGGTCCAGCAGATTTGTTACCCCCGCTTCCAGCCTGAGGGTCTGATTTCCCAATTGCCAGCTTTTAACGACCTTAAGATCCCAGCTGCTGTATTCGCTGAACCTTGTACTGTTTCTGGGTCCCACACTCAGTACACCGGCCTGCAGATTCAGAGGCGTTGTGAACCAGCCCTTATGCCAGGCATTAGATACCGCCAGTTTCCAGCCAAATAATTCTGTCGCCAGCCCCACATTGGCCCCGTGGGTCTGATCCCAGCTGCGACGAACTTTATCGCCATTCACTTTGTCTTTTATTGAGGAATAGCTGTAATTACCCCAGACGTCAATGTTCATCACTGTGCCGGCAACCGACAATTCCACGCCTTCAGCTTCATACCGCGCAGGCTTGACCAGAAAGCGGTCCGCCTGCAGTTCCGGAATCAGTGTTAAGGGGTTCGTCAGATTCTGAAAGTATGGATTGATTTCATTGCCGTGCTTGTCAAAGAACTCCAGCCGCACCGTAAAATCATTAGCAAACTGATGATCGACACCCGCAATCAGATGATAGGCCTTCTGCGCTGGCTGAAAGGTTCTGGCGCCGTCTGCTATCTTGAGCTCATGAATACCTTCGGCCTGAGAGAAAGCGCCCCATCCCAATCGCAACTCTGTGCTATCGGTTAGCTGGTAATGAAAATTGATACGTGGGTTGAACTGATGATCATTTACCGATGTTTCATAATGCTGACCATCGACCCGTAAACCAATTTCCGTGGTCAAACGGTCAGTCAGCGATTTTTTGATATCCACATAGGCCGCGTACTGATAGCCGGTCTCGGTATAGTCTGTGGTCAGCGTTGCTGGTCTGGGGTAATTGGCGATAGTCGCAAAGGCAGGGTCCAGGGCAATTTCGCTGTACAATTCATAATCCGCCTCGAGATAGCGGATTTCCCAGCCGGCCATCAACATCCAGTCAGCCTCAGGCTGAAACTCGAAATCCTGCTTCAGATTGGCGACTCGAAATTCACGCTGATCTTCCAGCATTCCCTTCACGATGTCTTGTTTGTCCACCTGCCCGGTTCGCTCGTTACCAATAACAGCAAATCCCGCCAGCGTTCGGACATAGAGTCCATCGACCAGTTCACCTTCATAGCGCAGCCAGGAATAAGCATTGTTGTAGTCAGAGGCTGCCTGTTCGTTGCCAGAAGGGGTTCTGACCGATATATCGTCCTCGAACCAGAAAAAATTAAAGGTCAGGCGGTCACCATCATCCAGATTCAGTCCGAACCGGCCAAAGAAATCTCCATAACGCGGCTCACCAAGGTCGTTGTCAGACAGATGTGCCAGATACTGCAGGGTGCTGCGCCGGCCACTGAACATCCAGTCATAGTCATCGGTGTTCCGGCTTTGTAACCACGACAGGTTGTACAGGCCGACTCCCAGTTCGCGGATATCCCTGATGTCTTCAGGTGCACGGCTGTCGATCACCATGGCGCCACTTAACCGGTCACCCCGTTGCACGGGGAAACCGCCGGTATAAAAATCAATGGAGTCTATGATGCGTGCATCAAAAGTACTGAAAAGACTGTTGAAATGACGAAAATGATAGGGCTCATACAGACGCATACCGTCAAACTCGATGAGGGTTTCATCTTCCGCACCACCCCTGACCCTGGGTCGTGCTGAGAGTCCGACTCCACTGCTTCCGGGCAGTTGGTTGACCACCTGAATGCCGTCATTGCCCAGTGCCGGCCGCTGGGTGAGTTGTTTATTGTCAAACCCACTGCGGCTAACGGTCTTCTGCATCATCAACCGGAAGCGGCTCGAACTGACTACCAGTTCTTCCAATGGTAAGCGCTGGTCCAGTGTTTCCTGTTCCAGTGGTATCCCGGCTATGGCTGGTGGTTCCGCCGGCACTTCGGTTCTGACCACAGACCAGACATTGTCGCCGGACTCACGCAACGCCAGTCCATAACTGCCAAGCACCTGGCGGACCTGTGAAAGTTCAATAGCGGCGCTTTCGTCGTAGGTAACTTTGTAAAAACCGGGAATCAGTGCGGAGGAAAACAGAATCTTCAGGCCCTGCTCATTGGCCTGACGCAACCAGACTTCGAGACTGACCGTGGTATCCGCCATAACCCGGGAACATCCGAGACAAAGCAGAAAGGCTCCGGTCAAAAGACGATAGAACGACAAACTATTTCCCTTCAGTGTTGCAGGAAGGGATCAGTCAGCGCAGGACTATCACTCCCTCTTCATTGATCACGTATTCGTGCCCTGTGGTCGAGACCACGGCTGGTAAAGAATCCAGAGGCCTGAGACCTGATATATCACCATGCAGAATCGTCGTGCCGGAGGCATCCCGGATTTCTGCGGAAGTATACTCGATCTGGTGGCCACTCTCCTTACTCACCCAGCTCAGATACTCTTGCAGTGTCTTGCCTTCTATCGCAAAAGGTGAGGCTGCCTCTGCGACCCAGGTCCAGCTGGCATCATAAGGGGCCAGCGGTGACTTGCGAACGGCATCTTTGCGGTCAACCGAAATCGCTTCACCCGCAGCTGCCAGCAAGTTCTGGCCGCTGTCATTCAGACTGACCTTGCCTTCCCGGACCCGGACAGTCCACCCATCGCGGTCTACTTCAACCGCAAAGCGAGTGCCTATATCGCGTGCCGATCCGAAAGATGTGTCGATCCGGATACTTTTATCCACACCGTCTTCGTCGTTAGAGTCAACATAAACCTGCCCGGCTGTCAGATGCAGGGATTCGGTATCTTCGAGCGAGATCTGTGATTTCTCGTTCAGCCGGATTTCCATACCGCTTTCAAGCCTGAGAGAAGCATAGCTGTCTGCTGCGGTTCTGAGACTGACATGTCCTGTAAGCGGCTGCTGATGCCATGGCTGCCAGACATCATCGCCTACCCGGTATTCAACAGTATTGACCACTCTGGCGACGGTACCCCAGGCTACTTCCTCTGGCTGATTGGCAACGAACAGGCCAGCACCAGCGGCCATGACGACGGATGCCACAAGCGCATACCGCAAGCGCGGAGACTGTTGCTTCTGCAGACTAACCTCTTCCTGCCACACTGCTCTGACATTCGCCCGGACAGATTCCATCATCGCGGGGTCCGGCACCGGCCGGACACCGCTTTTCTGCAGAATCTCAGCAATACGCTCTTCACTGATATTGTTGACCTTGTCATTCATCACAGTAACCCTGTCACAGTTTGCCAGCAGCGAGCTGGGGAGAAATTTTTACCAATGCATCACGGAATGCCGTCCGTGCTCTGGCCAGCAGGCTTTGAGCTGCCAGGTCAGTCACTTCAAGACGTTCTGCGATTTCAGACACAGAAAAACCTTCAATATATTTCCACTCAAGCGCATCACCATAATTCGCGGGCAGGTGATCCAGCACTTCCTGAATCAGGCGTTTCATCTGTACACCTTCAAACATCCCTTCTGGTGTATCCGACTCGTCAGATTCCAGGGACTCAAGAATCGGCCTGATGGCGTCATCGTCCTGGGGTACCACCGGCACGGAACGGGATAATTTCCTGAAATAGCCATTAATCTCATTGCGGCAAATCTGACACAGCCAGGTAAACATAGATGCTTCTCCGCGATAGCTGGACATCCCCTTCATGGCGTTCATCATGGTGGTCTGAACCACGTCACGAATGGTATCGTCATCGGCATCCAGGCGAGTCAGGGCAAACCGGTACAAACGGGGGAAATAGTCGTTAAAGAACGCGTTAAACGCCCTTTCATCTCCCGCCATTAGTTCCCGGGCTATTGCAAGATCGCCCTTATGCCCCATGAATCGAATCCAGCTGTTCTTTTCCTGCAGGGTAAGAGTGCTTCAGTCGCGAAATCATTCGAGGGTTTCCTGAAAAAGTTAAAGTAGATATTTGATGGACGACTCTTATACTGGCCCGTAAACCGTCACAGAGGAGCGCTCTCTTGGCTAAGGTACTGGTTACCGGTGCATCTGGCTTCATCGCCAGCCACACCATAATAGAACTTCTGAATCATGGCTACAGCGTGCGGGGTACGATCCGGGACCCACAGCGCGCAGATGCACTGCATGAAGTCATCGCGCGTCACACTAACCATGCAGACAAACTCACTTTTGCCACAGCTTCACTGACGGACCCCGACAGCTGGCAGCAGGCCGCCGAGGGTTGTGAGGGAATCTTTCACATTGCCTCACCAGTGCCCGTGGAGCAGCCTGAAAATGCCGATGAGATCATCATCCCGGCACGGGAAGGCACACTGAACGTCATGCGCGCCGCCCACAAGGCAGGCATACAACGGGTCGTGCTGACCAGTTCTGTGGCTGCGATTATGAGCAACACTAAGCCTGAAGGCGAACCGCAGACTGCCGGTGACTGGACAGACCTTTCACTGCCCCGGTTGACTCCTTACACCCAGAGCAAGACCCACGCCGAGCAGGCCGCCTGGAATGCTGCTGCTGAACTGGGGATTGAGCTGTCGACGGTCAACCCAGCCCTGGTGGTAGGCCCCGCGCTTGAGGCTGACTATGGGTCTTCACTCGAAGTGCTGATGAAGCTGATGAAGGGCGAGTTTCCTATGTTGCCGAGACTGGGCTTTGGTCTGGTCGATGTCAGGGATGTCGCCAGTCTGCACCGCATCGCATTTGAGTCGCCGGCAGCCACCGGGCAGCGGCTGATCGCCAGCAATGGATTTCGCTGGCTGGTGGACATCGCCCAGTACCTGAGGGATGAGTACCCGAACTACAAAGACAAAATACCCAAGCGTGAAATGCCCGACTTCCTTGCCCGTCTGCTGGCACTGTTTGATGCTGCGGTCGCCAGCTTTGTGGACGATCTTGGCAAGCGCAAGGAATTTGATATCAACCCTGCTCTGGCGCTGGGGTGGCAACCACGAACCCCGGAGGAGGGACTAAAAGCCGGAGCCCAGAGTCTGATCGAGCTGGGTCTGGTCTGAGGTCTGAGTAATGTCTGGCGCGGCAGCAAGGTACCGTGCAAGATCCGCCGGACGATCAAGATCCCATAGGAGTGGCAGCAGACGCCAGTCTGTGAAGTGGCGATTGAAGTGCCTGGCGGTTTGCGCCAGAACCTGCCCTGTACTCCAGGTAACACCCTCAAAAACGGTGGGTTGGTGGCTACGCAAGCCAATCAACCCGTAACCTCCGTCTTCAGCCGGTCCCAGCACAGCTTCAGCAACCTGTAAGTGAGTGAGTGCCAACTTCAGGTAATCCTCGTCAAGGTTGATGCAGTCAGTACCGATCAGTATGACACCCTGTACAACGTCACTGGCCGCACGCCAGGTTGTCTCACCAGCGCCATCGTTCTCTCCCCCTGGTCGCAGGCTGGCTTTGATAGCGCCAGCCATTCGCTCGCCGAGCCCCTCACCGGCCTGCTGGAAACGGGGACAGCCAAAGCCTTCAAAGAAAGCATGGTCGGTTTCGGGAGCGCACCAGAGTTCGACCGGAGCCAGCTTTGAACGCAACGCTTCATTAATCATGCGGGTTGCCAGCTGCTGATGGAGCTTCGCCGCAGCATCTGCACCAATGGCGGGTATCAGGCGCGTCTTCACCTGACCCGGTTGCGGTGCTTTACAGAATATCTGGATTCTGAAGTCTGGAAACTGATAGCTCACTGGCAGAGATTCCTCATCCGGAGTCATTGAGAATAATACTCACGGACCAGCTTACTGGCTGGCACGCCCAGAAAATACTTCAACCTTAATTTCCACATCAGCAGGATGGTACGCAGGATACCCTGCGCTTCCCAGCGACGACTGGAAGTAACCAGCGCCGAACGAATACAGCAGGGGCGCTGGAGTTTGCGCAACCGGCTGCTCAGCTCAATATCTTCCATCAGCGGAATCTGCGGGTAGCCACCCACCTGGTTAAACACATCCCGGCGCACAAAAAGACACTGGTCACCTGTACAGATACCCGTCAGCCGGGAACGCAGGTTCATCATGCCTGCGATCACGCGGAACATGGGGTGGGTCCCACTCAGACGCACATCAAATCGCCCCCACAGGGCTCCGGCCGCTATTCCATGACTGATTTGTACCAGAAAATCTGCTGGCAACTTCGTATCTGCATGCAGAAACACCAGCACGTCACCCGTCGCCTGCGCGGCGCCAAGGTTCATCTGACCAGCCCGTCCGGGTTCGCTGTCAACAACACTGGCCCCACCAGCCAGCGCCAGCGCTCTGGTTTCATCGGTACTGCCGCCGTCCACTACGATGACCTGCGCCACATTCTGCAGTTGATCCAGCAGCGCTGGCAGAACGGCAGCTTCATTGCGGACAGGAATAATAATGGAGACTCTCGTCATTTCGATCTCTTCCGGTCTCTTTCAGGCAGCAATTGTCACACGATACATTCTTAACATTGCGCTGTTCCTTCCACACCTGCAGCAGGCACCTGAATGGTGCGCTCTCAATACCGGGCAAACGCCCAAATCCCGGCTATAGTTAACAGACTTGCCATACTACCCTGAACAATCGGACAAGCCACATCCTTCAGACCAGGACGACCCAATAAATTCAAAGCAGGTTTCCTTCCGAGCGAGTCATGCAGAAACTCAGTGCCATCCCGGACAACAAGGAATCCAGACCAATCATGGTCGTGTTACCCCTGCTGGTGTTGTCCCTGACTTTCATTGCGACCCTGTCAATTACCCTGGTCTATTCCAACAACAGCCGCGATGTGCTGGTCAAACAAACCCTGGCAGAGCTGGCGCGGGAACAGACCTTCATAGAAACGTTTATCAGCACGCACCTGAATAATCAGCATGAACAGCTGATTGTACTCAGTCGCAGTAAGTTACTGGTCGACATCGGTGACGATCTGTTAATCGATAAGCAACTGAACCCGGCAGAAATCCGCCGTGCCGAAAATCTGTTCGCAAACATCATTAACACTTCCCGCAACTACATCACTGTCACCCTTGCAGATAAGACCGGCAAGGTCTTCGCAAAAGTTCACCACATTGAAGGGGAAACCCGCGTCACGACCCAGGATGAACTGCTGCGGGAGCCGCCACTGCATGAACTTTACAATTTTCAGAGTCACCAGCGAGGTGATGTTCACGCCTCTAATTTCGAGTTCCTCAATATTGAGGGCGAGATAATTGAGCCCGGCATTCCGATCATTCATCTGACCACACCGTTCTACAGCAGCGACGGCAGTAAAGCAGGCTACCTGCAGTACAATATCGACCTGCGGCCGGTCATGGAAAAGATCGCTAACTACAGCGATTCACACCAGTCGATCTATATCGCGAACGCAGAAGGTAAATACCTGATCTATCCGGGAATCGCCATCGATGCTATCCGTTCCATACAGCACCGGAATTTTCTGCTGGATTTTCCCGATCTGCGGCCTGCCATTGACAATGCGACCCGGCAACTGAAGCTGACTGAGCTGCTGTTTCCGACCGGGACCGAACACGTCGCGCTGTACAGCCGCCTGTCAGATTCAATGCCGGGCTCCGACAGAGCCATGCACCTGCTTATCGAAGCAAAAGACATAAACAACGTTATTGATATGCGGCAGATGCTGATCAGAAGCCTGTTCATTTCTGCAACCCTGTCGTTCTTCTCCTGGTTGATCGCCAAATTGATGGTATTCCAGCTGCTGAAGCCATTACTTCAGATCATAGAAACTGCTGAGACCTACCGCACTGAGGGCAAAGTTCTCGACTTGCCGGTCAACCGAAAGGATGAATTCGGCACCCTGGCAGCAACCATCCGGACCATGATGTCTGCAGTCGAAAGGCGTACTACGGAGCTGCGGATCGCCAAGTCAGCCAATGAAGCAAATATTCGCCGCTTAAACGCCCTGTTATCAACCGCAGTAGACGGCATTGTTACCATCGATCAGGACGGCAACATCACTAATTTCAATTATGCCGCCGAGAACATTTTTGGTTACAGGAACAGCGAAATCATCGGCTCAAACGTCAGCATCCTGATGCCAGAGCACTTTGCCGAGCATCATGATCACTGGTTACGGCGTTTCAATCAGACCGGTGAGAGTAAAATTCTGGGTAAAACCAGGGAGGAATCCAGACGTCTGACCGGCCAGCTGATGGGCAAGCGGGCCAACGGTGAAGTATTTCCTCTGGACCTGGCCATTTCCAGGGTTGAGACTCCGGAAGGCAGTCTGTTCTGCGGCATTATGCGCGACATATCAGAAGCGAAAGAAACTCAGGCCCAGCTGATCAAAGCCAAGGAGCAGGCAGAATCGGTAGCGCAACTGAAGGCAGAGTTTCTGGCCACGATGAGCCACGAGATACGGACACCGATCAATGCAGTGAAGGGCATGCTGGGTATACTTGATCGCAGCGAACTGAGTGAAGAACAGCATCGTTACGTCGCGCTTGCACAGTCCAGCACCGCCTCCTTGCTTTCTATCATCAACGACATTCTGGACTTTTCGAAAATCGAAGCCCGGAAGATGGAACTGGATGAGTCGGAATTCAATCTGGCCAGTGAGGTCTTTGAGTCCTTTTCTGCCTTGTCACTCAATGAACATGAGAAGGACCTGGAATATATTCTGGATATCTCACCAGACCTGCCTGACGTCTTCTATGGTGACTGTCAGCGCATCCGCCAGATTCTGACCAATCTGGTGGGCAATGCCATCAAATTCACAGAATCAGGAGAGATATCAGTACATATAGAGCCTATTCGAGTCACTGGTGCCGTCATGACTGTGCAGCTGGTCGTCAGGGACACCGGGATTGGTATTGCATCTGACCGGATTGAGGATCTGTTTACCGCCTTTACTCAGGCCGACAGTTCAACAACCCGCAAGTATGGCGGCACAGGCTTAGGACTGGCCATCGTCCGTCAGCTCAGTCAACTGATGGGTGGCGAAGTGACGGCTGAAAGCACTCTGGGCAAAGGGTCGCGATTTATTGTGCAGCTGCCGCTACGAATCGTTCAGGACAGCCGCTCACAAAGACCAACAGATGAGGAAAGGCGCGTTGTGGATCAGAAACATATTCTGGTGATTCAATCGCTGGAATCAGTCACAACGAA
>JAGRIO010000071.1 GCA_020443225.1 Pseudomonadales bacterium | reverse complement strand
ATGCCAGCGCAGGTATTGAGCGCCCGTACTGAATCAGCGATTCAGATTTACCCGGATTGTTCTTGTGTGGCATGGTGCTGCTGCCAACGACCGTCTCCGGTCGGTATTCGACCGTTTCACCAATATCTGTCATTTGCAGCAGAAACAGCTCGGTACCTAACCTGCTCATGGACTGGCTGATCAGCGCCAGTAATTGCGCATACTCCGCGAACACGTCCCGAGAGCTGTGCCAGTCAGCGATATAGGGTCGGTCCAGCCCCAGCTTTTCCGCAAACAACTGCTCAACCTTCATGGCATCGTCCCCCAGCCCGAGATAGGAGCCTACCGCTCCTTTCAGAATGGCGGATTGCCGGAGTCTCGCCCTGACCTGTTGCAATCGTTGCAGGTGCCGACGGTTTTCGCCCAGCCATACCGCCAGTTTCTTGCCAAAGGTAATCGGCAGCGCATGCTGACCCAGAGTCCGGCCAATCATCACGGTACCAGCATGACGTTCCGCCTGTATCAGCAGGGCGTCTTCAAAAGCAAGCAGATCTGCCTGCAAAATCTCTGCAGCATCCAGTAACTGCAGCACCAGCAGGGTATCGTAGATATCCACGGTAGTCGCACCAAAATGAACATACTGCTCTGCCCCGCCCGCCATTGAACGTCCCCAGACGTTGAGCAAAGCCACCATCCGATGCTCAACGACGGCATACTCTCTGGCAATATCTTCTGCTTTTGCGAATTCGATACTGGCTTTGGCGCGGATTTCCGCGGCGGCTTCGGCAGGAATAATACTGACCGCCGCCTGCGCTTCGGCCAGGGCCGCTTCGATTTCCAGCACTTTCTGATTGCGCTGATCGACAGAAAATATATCCGCCATGGCCGCACGACAGACAGACGGAAGTACCAGAACTGGCAACAGGATCAGTAATAAATAAGCTAAGGCGCGCACAAGGTTATCCTGACAGAGAATAAGAGATCATAAAGCGGCCACAGGGCAAACTCCAGACAACACTGCAACCAGCGGCCTCGCATCAGCAAGGCCACAGTCAGCACACCGGACAGCAGGCATTAACTTAGTACTACTGCGTCTTACAAGGCTTTTTACACCGCTGCGAAATGCCTTTATGATCCGAGCCACATTTTTGAAACCAATGGCGAAAGCCAGGAGATAACCTCGATGTTGAAAACTCGTTTTACTGAGGAATTTGGAATTGAGCATCCGATTGCTCAGGGTGGTATGCAGGGTGTCGGACTTGCCGAACTGGTAGCCCCGGTAGCCAATGCCGGTGCACTGGGCTTCCTCACTGCTCTGACTCAGCCTACACCGGAAGATCTGGCCAAAGAGATCGAGCGCACCCGCGGTATGACTGACAAACCATTTGGCGTGAACCTGACCGTGCTGCCGACCATCAATCCTGTACCTTATGACGAGTACGTGGATGCAATCATCGCTGGTGGTATCAAGATCGTTGAAACCGCAGGCCGAAGCCCCGAGCCTTACATGGCCAAATTCAAAGAATATGGCGTGAAGGTTATCCACAAATGCACCTCTGTCCGGCATGCACTGAAAGCCGAGAGCGTTGGGGTCCACGGTATCAGCATCGATGGTTTTGAGTGTGCCGGTCATCCCGGCGAAGATGATATCCCGGGTCTGATCCTGATCCCGGCTGCCGCCAATAAACTGAAAATCCCCATGATTGCCTCTGGCGGTTTTGGTGACGGTCGTGGCCTGGCAGCAGCGCTGATGCTGGGTGCCGATGGTATCAATATGGGCACCCGTTTCCTGGCAACCAGGGAAGCACCGATTCATCAGAACATGAAAGATCAGCTGGTGAAGTCAGATGAACGGGATACCGCGCTGATCTACCGCAGCATGCGTAATACCGCCCGGGTGTTTAAAAATGCTATCGCCCAGGAAGTAGTTGAACTGGAGAAAAAAGGGGCAGAATTCAAAGACATCCAGCATCTGGTCGCCGGTGTTCGGGGTCGTGCCGCCATGAAGGATGGTGAAGTGGATGGTGGTATCTGGACCGCTGGCATGATCACCGGTCTGATCAACGACATCCCTTCAGTTCAGGAGTTGGTTGAGCGTATCGTGGCTGAAGCGGAAGAAATTATTTCTGCCAAGCAGAAGCTGATTGCCTGACAATCTGCCCGATAATCTGCCCGATAATCTGAAAGTACAGCAGGGTGGTTCATATCCGCCCTGCTGTCACCCTTCAGACTTTGCCATCTGGCTGCATTCCCGACACCCGTTCTTTTCTTGGCCGCTCATATACCGTCATGACTAACCAACAGGTTCTCTACGCCAAAGGACTCTTACCTGAAGGGATTCGTTCGCGGATCATCACCGGGGTTAATGGCCTCGCGATGCATATTCTGGAAGCTGGCTATGAAACCCCGGGACGACCAACCCTGGTCTTGTTGCACGGTTTTCCGGAAATCGCGTTCAGCTGGCGATTCCAGTTGTCAGCGTTCGCCGATGCGGGTTATCACGTCATTGCCCCGGATCAGCGCGGTTACGGTTTGACCACCGGTTGGCCACAGGGGTATCACATTGATCTTACTGCATGGCGAATGGACCAGTTGGCCGGCGATATTGTCGCCTTGTTAGACGCCCTGGAAATTCCCCGGGCTGCCTGTGTCATTGGTCATGATTTCGGTTCACCGGTTGCCGCCTGGGCGTCCCTGCTGCATCCCGCGCGGTTCGGTGGAACCGTGCTGATGAGTGCTCCCTTTGGGGGGCCACCGCCGGGGAATCAGCACCAGGATCAGGGAACCACCAGAAGCAAAAAGCCTGGCCTCAACCAGCAGCTGTCGCAACTGAAGCCGCCACGCATACATTATCAGTGGTATTACTCCACACCGACAGCAGAAGCTGATTTGCTCAGCTGTCAACAGGGACTTACCCGCTTCTTTCTGCAGTACTACCAGGTGAAAGCAGCCGGTTGGCCGGAAAATCAGCCTTTTCCACTAACGGGTCGAAGCGCTGGTGAAATGGCAAAACTTCCCCACTATTACGTCATGCCATTGGCAGAGACCATGCCACAAACAGTTGCCAGAATGACGAACGATTGCCCGTCACCTGTGCCAGACTGGCTGACCGATGAAGTTGCCGGAACCTATGCCAGCATCTATAAAGCAAGCGGCTTTCAGGGTGGTCTGAACTGGTACCGGGCAGCCATATCTGGCGCTTCTGCCAGCGCGCTGTCAGTCTGGGCCGACAGGCAAATTAACATCCCATGCTGCTTTATCGCAGGTGCTGAAGACTGGGGCATCCATCAGACACCGGGCGCACTGTCCCGCATGGAAACCCATGCCTGCAGCGCCTTTCAGGGTACCTGTCTGGTATCCGGCGCCGGCCACTGGGTACAACAGGAGCAACCAGAAGCCGTCAATCAACGGATACTTAGCTTCCTGACTGAAGTTCAGGACTTCCACGCTCAGGTCATTCCAGACTAATCCTGGCTGCAAAACGCCTTTCGATAAATACGGTTTTTAGCAGGTTCAGCACAAACGACTATAGTTATGGAAGTTTATCGACAATTTCATAACCTTGGCTTCCCAATCCCCAAAAAACTCTGCCACAGAGATCCTTGACGATAATGCGCGGCTGCTACGCAGGCTGGCACGCGAACGCGTTGCGCGGCAGGAAGCAGAACTTCTGCTGGAGGAACGTGCGCGGGAGCTTTACCAGGCGCTGAATCAGTCTGAAGGTTCCAAGCAACAACTACAACTCGCCCTGTGGGGAAGCGGCGATCAGTTCTGGCAGTGGCACGCAGAAACCGATGTCATCACCCTGAGCTCTTTTCCGGAGATGGACGGCGAACCCAGTACGCAAGATCTTGGTATGCTGAGCTGGCTTCAACTGATTCATCCCGATGACAAACATCTGGTGCAGATGGAGTGGAACAGCCACCTGTTCAATCGCTCATCAATCTTCGACGCGCAGTTCAGGATTCAGTCCCGTCATGGCTGGGCCTGGGTCCGCTGCCGCGGCAGGGCTACCCGCCGCGATGCCCACGACATGGCCATTGAAGCGGCAGGTACGCTGAAGAATATCTCTGAACAACAACAGGACCGGCGTAATCTTGAACTGCTGGTAGGTGCTTTTGACAATACCAGTGAAGGCATGTGCATTCTTTCAGCTGAGCGCAACGTTATCGATTCCAACCGCGCCTTCAAGCAATTGTTTGTACTGGAAGATGATATCGCCAGCAGAGACTACAATATGCAGGTCTCCAGACAGCTGAAGGATTCATTCGAAGCCATCCTGGATATCGCCGTAGAAACTGGTGAATGGCAAGGTGAAATTAATCCTGACAGCATACCGAATCTGGAAGTGCCGGTATGGCTCAACGTCACCGCCATGCGCGAGCAGGGCCGGTTGAGTTATTTCGTGGTCCTGGCAATTGACATTTCAGAACGCAAGCAGTCAGAAGAACGCCTGCGTCGGCTGGCTAACTATGATGTACTGACCGGCATTTCCAATCGTGCTTACTTTGAGTCGCAACTGGAGATGGCCATTTCGCATGCGCAGAGGACCGGTGAGAAACTGGCCCTGCTCTTCGTCGATCTTGACCGTTTTAAACAGGTCAATGATTCAATGGGACATGCCGCTGGTGATGAACTGTTGCGTGAACTCGCTTCCAGGTTACTGCTGAGCGTACGCTCCTCTGATCTGGTAGGCCGCTGGGGCGGAGATGAATTCGTGATTCTGCTCACCAATATGCATTCCATCATGGAAGCCTATCAGGTTGCCAACAAGGTCAGGGAATCTGTACTTCTGCCTATCGAGTTGCAGGGCATGCCCGTCACAATCAGTGCCAGCATAGGGGTTGCGATCTATCCTGATGATGCTTCTAACAAACACGAAATGCTTAACCACGCCGACGTCGCCATGTATCAGGCGAAATCTCAGGGCCGCAATGCAGTTGACTTTTATCAGGCTGACATGAATGCAACCACCAGCCGTGCGCTGCTGATGGAAGTAGCGCTGCGCCAGGCGGTCAGCAATGACGAGCTGGTGCTTTACTACCAGCCGAAAGTAAATCTGAACGACGGTGATGCCCTCAACATGGAAGCCCTTATTCGCTGGAACAGCCAGGAACTGGGTTTCGTCTCGCCAGCAGATTTCATACCGCTGGCTGAGGAGAGCGGCATTATCATCGACATTGGCAAATGGGTACTGGAATCAGCCTGCAGACAGATTCAGGCGTGGCAGGGAACGCCACTGGAGAAGGCCCGCATCGCAGTAAACGTATCCGCAAAACAGCTGCGTCAGCATGCTTTTATCACTGACCTCAAGCTCACGCTGAACCGTTTTCATGTCAATCCCGGCCAGATCGAAATTGAACTGACGGAGAGCTGTCTGCTGACTGACATGGACCGTATAAAAGATACCTTCAACGCTCTGGAACTGTTGGGGGTCAGCATAGCCATTGATGATTTCGGTACCGGCTATTCTTCCCTGTCTTATCTGAAAGACCTTCCTTTGCACACTCTGAAAGTTGACCGGGCCTTTGTGAGTCAGATAGGGGTTGATCCCAAGGGCGAAGCGGTAGTCAGAATTATAATCGGCCTCGCCAAGAGTCTTGGATTGTTGGTCGTCGCAGAAGGTGTCGAGACTAAAGAGCAGGTACAATTTCTGAAAGATGAAGACTGCGACATGGCGCAGGGTTATTTCTATTTCCGGCCCCAGCCTGCAAACGAGATCTCTGAGGCGCTGATCAGCTATAACGAAGCGTGAAGGTAGAGTGATAACCATCGCCAGCCTCATGATCCTGACGCTGTATTTCCACCCGCTCGCTGAAATGATCAGCGCAGCCTTCTATCAGGCCCTCAGCCAGATCAGCAAACGGCTTTGACGACTGATACTCAAGCACCAGCTCATTGGGCTGCACCTGCACATGACTGAAAGTAGGCAATGATGCCTGTGGATACAGTTTCTTCACTTCCACATGAATGTGATTTTCAATCTGAGAGAGCAACTCGATACTGTTCACTGGAACCTCAAAGAACTCACTGTAGCGCTCGGTAAAACGGCGGAAAAGGTGCTGCCCGAATGCCCTGACCAGACCGGGGACTGGCATCGACAATCGCTTACCCAGAGCTGTCACCAGCACCAGAAGCTCACCATGGTCATACTGGCCCACTGCCGTATAAGCGCCATCGTTGGCGAGCTGCGCATCAGCAATGATATCGTCCAGCATATCTGCACCAAACGAATCTTCTACTAGTTCAAAAAACTCCGTGAAAACAATACCCAGCACAATATGACTTCCTTTGCAGAACGATATTCACAGTAATCCCAAAGGTAAGTGTAGTAGAAGGTTGTCAATGTGGGGAAAACCCGCCTTACAGGTCAGCCTGCCAGGCGACTGGTCGCATGCCATCCATGACCGACACACGTTCTCCGTAGCGGGCGAATCCGGCATAATCTCTGATCGCCTGGTGCTGAACAGCACGATTGTCCCAGACCACCAGCGTGCCGGGGCGCCATTTCACCCTGCACTGTGCACGCATATTGGTAGCGGTAAACTGATACAACCCCTTCAGAATCACGTCACTTTCCCAGCGCGACAGTTCAACGATGTGTGATACGAAGCAACCATTCACAAACAATACCGGCTCGCCCGACACCGGATGCGCAATCACGACAGGATGAGTGGCCTTCGGGTACGTCTCCCCTTCACGCAACCGAATGCCATAGTTGGCCAGGTCAATTTCACCATCATGATAGGCAGTCTTATTCAGCAGAAATTTCTGCATAGCGGGCGACAGCTCAGTGAATATCCGGTTCATATTGGCAAACGCTGTATCGCCGCCCCCATTGTCGGGAATTTTGCTTACATAAAGCAGAGAGATGGCCGGCGGTATCTCTTCACTGGAGACATCGGAATGCCAGGCTTCACCATTTGACCAGGGGGCATCAGCCGGCGTGTTTACGATGAAAAGCTCCGGATCTTCCTTGTTCAATCCGTTGCGTTTTGAAGGGTGAATATGGATCTCGCCAAAACTCCGGGCAAAACGCTTGTGATCTTCCCGAGCAATGTGCTGATCCCTGAACACCAGCACCTTGTGCTGCACCAGCAGGGCCTGTAATTCAGCGCCTGATGCTCCATCCAGGTCAACACTGGTAAGGTCGACATCAGTTATCTCAAGCCCGGTAAAGGGAGTAATCTGCTCAGTTTTCATCGGCAAGACCTTGTTTATGAGGGTAATATTTCCAACAAATGCTGCGGCTGTGGCGGGGTTAACCCCCCACCAACGTCAATGCCGTTCCGCACCAATATGCAACAAGAATAAATCATCCTGAATTCATACTATATACTGTAAGCACTGTCTCAATTGCCAGCCATCACACTTTGACTTGTATACTTCATGAATAGCCAACGAGAATTGCAGCCTGCACCCGGCACGAGTGAGCTGTTCAGGGAAGGCTGGCACTCGGTAGTTCTGGATATGCGCGACGGCATACAACGAACCCACCTGGGTTTTCTCGACAGCCAGGCTTCCATTTCTCTGTGGATCAGCCTGGTGATGGCAACCTTTCTGACGGGTTATATCTCGCTTTTCGAAGACGGCAGTCTTATCAGCACCTGGGGTATTCCCCACTTGTTGACCCTCAGCGGTTTGTTAATGCTGAGGAGCAGACGGCGAATCTTCCGCCCCCAATCCGTCAAAACAACCCGTTCGTTGCGCGCCAGAAACCGTGGAGCACTCCAGACATTGTTTCTGGGATTACTTTGGGGAAGCGCAGCACTTTACCTGCCAGTGATCTCTGAAGGTAACCGCTTACTGGCGCTGTTTATGATCGGCGGAATAGCTGGCGGTGGCGGCCTGTTGTTAGCCAGTGTTCCCCTGTTTGCTATCATTTTTATAGTCGCTGCGATGGCACCGCCCCTGGCGGTAATGTTCTTCATGCCGGAATTCCATCCCATGGCACTGGGTTGGATACTGTATGCACTGGCGATGATCAATGTGACCGTGCTGATGTATGCCTCGGTTTCTGCGCAAATCAAAAGCCAGGAAGTTGAGCAGGAATTCCAGGCGATTCAGCTGGAACAGGTCATATCCAATGCAGCCTTTGAAGCACCGGATATTTCCTCTGCGATTCGGGCCTGCCTGCACATTCTGGTCACTCACCATAAGTGGCATTTAGGCCATGTGTATCTTAAACAAAACAAAGGTGCAGAAGCCAAACTGTGGTCTTCCCGGGTCTGGGTTTCTGACAACCTGGCAGAGTTTCTTCCCTTCACCGATGCCTCAGAGCGTTATTCATTCTACGAAGGTGAAGGTCCACCCGGTATGGTGATGGCATCGGGAAAACCCGAATGGGTGTTAATCGATCACGACGACCCGCAGATGCATGGCGTTCCGAGAGCTGAAGAATGCACCATCGTCGGACTACAAACAGCGGTTCTGGTTCCCATCAAAGTTCATGATGGTATTGGCGCTGTGCTCGAAGTCTTTTCCCGCGATCGTCGTCCATTTTCACAGGCGGCGCTCAACACCCTGGTTTTTACCGGTCTGCAGTTAGGTCGCTCGCTGGAAAAGGACCGCCTTGAAAGCCAGCGTAATTTTCTGATTGCAGTACTGGAAAGCGTAGAGGACAGTCTGGTGGCCTGTGACAGCAATGGCTATCTCTTCTACAACGACAATCCGGATGTATTCAGAACAGAAAATATTGACAGGATCCACTACTCCCAGTGGGAGTCGGTTTTCAATCTCAGCGACACCAGTGGTGTGCGACTGAAGCTGGATCAGATCCCCTTGTATAAGGCGCTTCAGGGAGAGATCGTCAGAAATGATGTCATCTCTTTCAGAGTGGAAGGCAAGACCCGGCGTTTCCGTTGTGCAGGGCAGCCCATGCGCGACAGCAGCGGCCAGCTTTTGGGTGCCATGGTGTCTCTGCATGATGTCACTGACGAGATGGAACTGCAGGATCAGTTACGTCAGTCTCAGAAGCTGGAGGCCGTAGGCCAGCTGACAGGTGGCGTAGCCCACGACTTCAACAATCTCCTGACCGTCATTCAGGGTAATCTGATGCTCAGTCAGCAGACGGAGGATCTCAGCGAAATTCAAGAACTGATTGAGGAGGCCATCACGGCCTCTCGCCGTGGCGCCTCCCTGACCCAGAGCTTGCTGGCCTTCTCAAGACGCCAGACTCTACACCCGGAGATACTCAGCCCCAGCGAGACACTAGAAAGTATCATTGCGCCACTAAGCCGGTCGTTAGGCGAAGCTGTCAGTCTGAAACTTGAGGTGGCCCCGGACACCGACCAGATTCTGGCTGACGAAAATCAACTCGCCAATGCAGTGCTTAATCTTTGCATTAACTCCAGGGATGCAATGGAAAGCCATGGAAATGTCACCATCCAGGTCGAAAACGCATTTCTTAATCACGAATTTATTGCCGTGCATCCGGATGCCAGCTACGGTCGCCATGTGCGCATATCGGTAATCGACAATGGCAAGGGGATCTCTGAAGAAAATCTCACGCGTGCATTTGACCCTTTCTTCACCACTAAACCCTCTGGTCAGGGCAGTGGCCTGGGCCTGAGTATGGTTTACGGCTTTGTCCACCAGTCAGGCGGCTATGTAACTATCAGCAGTCAAACTGGGGAAGGTACCCGTGTAGATCTGTACTTACCTGCAACAAAATTGCATGTTCAGCCAGAAAAAGCCGCTGAGCAACCCGCGACAGATACTCCGGAACAGGAAACCGGGTTGATTCTGGTCATTGAAGACGATGCCAGCGTCAGGGATATCACTGTCAGGATGCTGACGCATCTGGGTTATCAGGTACTGTCAGCCAGTGATGAGAAGGAAGCGGTGGAACAGGCACAAAATCACCCGGACATTGATCTGATTCTCAGTGATATCATCCTGCGGGGAGACAAGAATGGCCTGCAGGTTACCGAGACAGTCAGAAAAATTCAGCCACAGGTGAAAACCCTGTATATCTCGGGTTATACCAGTGATGTGTTACAGAGCGGTCAGGCGGATACCAGTAATCTGCAACTGCTGCCTAAACCCTATTCACAGGCGGATCTGGCAGCATTTATTTCCAGGGCATTACCACCCCGGAAGCGTTCCTGAGCACTCCCCGACTTTCGGTCGGCAACACCCAACTCACCGGATCAGCCGAAGCCCGAAGGCCAGCTAGGGCTCAGGGAAGCCGACTGTCACAAACAGCGCAGCTTGTCTGGCATCCTGCACACGTCCGGCGATCTGGTTGTGTTGACCCGACACACCTGGAGAGGCCACCGATCAGAGCCTGAGCCAGGTATGCAGCGACCACCGTCTTAATTGGTTAACTGTCCCCAATTAACAATTAGTTAACTGTCCCCAATTTATGTGTCGGCGGTGTTGCGGGCGATGTCCCGGAAGGGGCCGGTATCGAAGCGGGGTTCGCGGGGCATATCGAGTACTCTTTCCGAGATGATGTTTTTCTGGATTTCATCGGTACCACCAGCAATAGAGATGGCGGGTACAGAAATCAGAATCTCGGCAATAGTCCCTTCGAGTGCAGAATCGCTGCCTGCCAGCATCGCCTCAGGACCGGAAATCATCGTGTGTACGTGAGCAGC
The DNA here is from genome assembly GCA_020443225.1 of Pseudomonadales bacterium. Lineage (GTDB taxonomy): Bacteria > Pseudomonadota > Gammaproteobacteria > Pseudomonadales > Azotimanducaceae > UBA4582. Next base: position 3,802 of record JAGRIO010000071.1, on the reverse strand, counting down.
CTTGCGGGCAATTTCACTGGCCGCCAGTTTGGCAATCGAGCCCGCGGGAATGACTTCATTGGTGCCGGCTTTTTTCATTGCTGCCGCGCCAGCCGCTGCGAGGTCTGCTCCCTTGCGCATAGACAGTAACCGAACGATCTCCTGCCGCACATGCGGATCATTAATCGCACCTGTTTCCCGTGCCCGTGACAGGATGAGATCTACCCGCCCGGCGCGCTGGGGATACCAGGTATAGGGTTCATTGGCGATGCGCTGCTCTTCCTGATACTCGTCATAGACCCGGCCGCTGAGCCCCGCGAAACTCTGCACAGAGCGGTCACGGCTGAACCCCCGGCGTTCGACCGACAGGGTGGTTGCCGCCACGGCCCAGCCATTACCAATGCCACCGATCATATCTTCTGCCGCGACTACAGCATCTGTCATAAAGACTTCGTTAAATGAGGCATGCCCATTCATCTGTCGCAATGGCCGCACTTCAACGCCTGGCTGATGCATATCAATCAGGAAATAGGTCAGGCCCTGATGTTTGGGTAAATCCCAGTCGCTTCTGGCCAGCAGAATACCGTAGTCAGCATGATGAGCGCTGGTATTCCAGACCTTCTGACCGTTGATGATCCAGCGGCCATCGATAAATTCCGCTTTAGTGGAGGAACCCGCCAGATCAGAACCGCTGCCCGGTTCACTGAACAGCTGGCACCAGGCGTGTTCGCCGGTCAGAATTTTGCGCAGATAGCGCTTTTTCTGGTCGTCTGAACCGTGGGCCAGAATCGTTTCTGCTGCCAGACCCCGCGGTCCGCTGGAGGCGGCACCAACGACCTGATGCTGGCGAAAAACCCGCGACACGACCGAGGCCTCAGCCTCTGTATATCCCCGGCCGTGGCAGGCTTCTGGCCAGGCAGGTGCCGCCCAGCCCCCGTCCACCAGAATCTCCCGCCAAGCCTGCAGGCTGAGATCCGGATTCCAGTTAGCGCTGATCCATTCAGTAACTTCCGCAATGATTGCGGCTTCGCGTTCCTGACCGTTCATGCGACGCTCCTTTCCATCATTTGCATTACTCTTTCCCGGTGCTCGTAGGGTGACCCCAGAAAGACTTCCGAACTTTTCGCCCGTTTAAACCACAGGTGAGTGTCGTTCTCCCAGGTAAAGCCGATACCGCCCCGCAGCTGAATGGCAGATCTCGCCACCGACATACAGGCATCAGCCGCCATCGCCTTGGCCATGCTGCACAACCAGGGTTCCTGCCCACCATTGGCAAGCTCATGAGCTGATTGCCTGACGGTAGCCTTGGCCAGCTCCAGTTCCAGTAGCAAATCCGCGCTCTTGTGCTTCAGCGCCTGAAATGACGCAATAGTGCGGCCAAACTGAACCCGCATCTTCATATAATCAATGGTTGAATCAAACAGCACCTGAGCGCTACCTATCAACTCAAACGCGAGCGCCATCGACATGTAGTCCCAGGCAGCTTCCATGGCTGCTTCAGACAGCTCCCCCAGCGGGATGGCGGCTGCAGCCTCAAAATTCACCCGGCACAGCTTGCGGGTGGGATCAATGGACTGCAGGGGTGTGATCTCGACCCCGGCGGTATCAGGTGCTACCGAGAACAGCCCCCGGCCAGTACCTGTGCCAGCCACGACAATCAGCAGGTCGGCAACGTGTGCATCGGTCACTATGCCAGCATGCCCCGACAGGGTGGCGCCTTCACTGAGAAGGTCAGCGTGAATATGCTGGCCCACCCGTGCAGGCGCAGTCAGATCATCCAGCACCAGCGTGGCAATGGATTCACCGCTGGCAATGCCGGGCAGACAGCTTTCCCGCCCCTGCTCGTCAGCACCAAGCATCAACATGGACCCGGCCATCACCGAAGAAGAGAACCAGGGCCCACAGTACAGGTGACGCCCCATTTGTTCGGCCACAATACCCAGTTCCACCGGACCAAATCCAAAGCCGCCGTGAATCTCCGGCAGGTGGGTACCGGCCAGTCCCAGTTCTTGCGACAGCTGCTTCCAGACTCCTGCATCATAACCCCTGTCGGTTTCCATCAAACGCCGCACCTGAGTAGTGGGTGACTTATCCGTCAGGAAGCGGTCCACGACTGCCCGGAACTGCTCCTGATCTTCATTGAGTGGTTGTGTCATTGTTCTCCCTCCTGACTTAGGGAACCTGCCGAATCATCATGCTTGCAGTTCCGCTTACCTGCTTCCCGCTCCGGATGGCCCGGAACACTGGGTCTGACGTCAAGATAAGCGCCCGGTTCTTTTCAAGTCCAGATTTTTCTTCAACCCAAAGGTACAGCGAGGTACTTCAACGGGTCGCAGTACTGATGCCTGGTCACCACTGATCGACATAAGACAAATATTTTTGATGTAACGTATATATTTATTTTATGTTACCGTCTCACCCGTTTTACCAATTCCAACTTTCAAACTGGAACGAATTAACCTTGCACGAAGACGAGCCATCCAACAGCAGCGAGACAGAACTCAGTGATGAATTTACCTCCGACTATGTAGTCGGTCAGGATAATATTCAGCCTCTGGGGCTGGACGTCCACAATCCGGTTTTCATCATCTCTGGCATGATGATCGTCACCTTCGTTATCTTTACCCTGCTGTTTCCCGATCTCGCCGCCGAGACCTTCGGTGCCTTGCGACCCTGGCTGACAACCCGCTTTGACTGGGTGTTTATGGGTATCGGTAATCTGATTCTGTTGTTCTGTCTGTTCCTGGTCGTTTCACCACTGGGCAAAATCAGGCTTGGCGGCCCGGAAGCAGAGCCCCGCTACTCCATGGTGTCCTGGGTCTCGATGCTGTTCGCCGCCGGTATTGGTATCGGCATCATGTTCTATGGGGTGCTGGAGCCCATGAACCACTTCCTGCACCCCCCCCTGGGACATGCCTATGCTGAAGATACAGCAGCGCGGGAGCTGGCCATGGCCGCCACGATTTACCACTGGGCATTCCATCCCTGGGCTATGTACGCGTTGATTGGCCTGTCACTGGCATTCTTCAGCTATAACAAGGGTCTGCCACTGATCATCCGGTCTGCACTCTACCCATTGCTGGGCGAACGTATCTGGGGCTGGCCCGGACATATCGTGGATATTCTCGCAGTGATCGCCACGATGTTTGGTCTCGCAACATCACTGGGTTATGGGGCAGAGCAGGCCGCTGGCGGTCTCAAGTACCTGTTTGATATCCCTTCCGGCGATTACACGAACATCGCAATCGTTGCTGTGATCACCGGGATGGCGCTGGTATCGGTCGTGCGCGGTCTTGATGGCGGTATTAAGATCCTGTCCGAGCTGAATATGGCAGCCGCAGCAGTACTGGGGGGATTTGTCCTGTTAATCGGCCCGACCACCGGCATACTTGGTGCGATCTTCAACAACACCGTTGCTTATCTGACCTATTTGCCGGAGCTCAGCAACTGGGTAGGACGGGAAGACAACCATTACATGCACGACTGGACAACCTTCTACTGGGCCTGGTGGATCGCCTTCTCGCCATTCGTGGGAATGTTTGTCGCCCGGATCAGTTCCGGCCGCACGGTCAGGGAGTTTATCCTGGCGGCGATGCTGGCACCTTCATTCATATTCGTCGTGTGGATGACCGTTTTCGGCTACAGCGCCATGGATCAGTTCCTGAACGCCGGATTGCAGGATGTCGCGGATACCGTCCGTAATTTCCAGCCGGAACTGACATTATTCGTGTTCCTGCATCAGCTACCGCTGGCAGGTGCCACTTCCATACTTGGCATCGCACTGGTGCTGGTGTTTTTCGTGACATCCATGGATTCCGGATCA
>JAGRIO010000070.1 GCA_020443225.1 Pseudomonadales bacterium | reverse complement strand
CCATATTTACGGGTAACAGAGCCATCAACCTGCTCAAATGAATCAAATATCTGCTCAAGCTTAGCGGCAGGAATCCCGACCCCTGTGTCAGACACTTTAAAGCAAACCCTGACCCGCCCCTGGACCTGTTCTTCAATCGTTACCTCCAGCAGCACCGACCCCTGATCCGTAAACTTGATGGCATTTCCCAGTAAATTGATCAGGATCTGTTTGACTCGCGCAGGGTCAGTGAGCACAAAGCGATCAGCTTCTGTTGGCACATCACAGCAGAATTCAAGTCCTTTTTGCTGGGCGCTGTTCGCCAGGATGAAACAGACCTCACTGATCATCGTTGTCAGATCAAAGCGCTCGGCTACGATCTCCAGCTTGCCCGCTTCCATACGCGAAAAATCCAGAATATCGTTAATGACACCAACAAGAGACTTACCAGATTCCGCTATAGTTCGGGCGAATCGCAGCTGACGATCATTCAGAGGTGTAGCCATCAATAGCTCAGACATCCCAAGAACGCCATTCATCGGCGTGCGTATCTCATGGCTCATGTTCGCGAGAAATTCACTTTTCACCCGGTTCGCAGCTTCTGCCTGATCCCGGGCAACGGTAAGCTCATCAATGGCCCGGCTCAGATCCTGAGTCCTGAAGTTCACCTGGTCTTCCAGGGTTCGCTGATAGTCCCGAAGTTCCCGCTCCCGATGCTGGATTTTCTCCAGCAGGTGATTGAATATCTGTACCAGCACACCTACCTCATCCGTACTCCGGTACTCGCCCCTGATGGAAAAATCTTCCGAGTCGATGACCTGTTTCATGGTCCTGGCCAGGTTAATCAGATTCACCGTCATGGTCCTGGCCATGTAACCAGATACCGGAATGCTCAGCAGCAGTATCAGAATCAGAACAGCAAAGTCCGCCAGCAGATCCGCAGTAAGCATCTGGTAAGAACCACGCAGAGAGTAATGAATCTCAAGGTAGCCGGCAGTCTCTTCACCCAGCATCACCCTGCGCACTACACGGATTTCATCCAGATCTACAATCGTCGTAAATGGCGCGTCCTGCAGGGCCGAACTCAGGTCAACAGCACCCGCAGTGGTGTGCATGTCCGGCCCGTAACTGGCCATCACCGTATTGTCTGCGCCCTGAACCAGATAGGCTTTGATAACCTCAGGTTCAGATTGTAGTGACGCCAGAATTCCCTGCGCGCCAATGCGGTCGTCAAAGACCAGCGCTGCCGCCGAGTTCCTTGCCACCAGATCCGAAAGCGTTTCCACATAGTGAACCGACGTTTCCAGCCGGGTATTGACCGCAACAAACTCACGTACGATCAGCGCAAAGAGTCCGACGATAGCGATACCCAGAATGATCATCTGCTGAACGCGGTTTGCCAGCGAGGTTCGTGCAACGATGTCAGTCATGGGCTATTCCACAATCCTTGCCAGTCTCAGCAATTGCGAGTCAATCGTCATACCCGTATCAGCGACCCGTTTGACATGCACTGAAAAACGAACCTTTCCCCTGATCACTTCCAGGCCAACCATCCCCCCCTGCTCAATAAAATTATCGGCATCACTGATAGTCAGCAGGCCCGACTCATCCGCAAGCTGGAGGAATTCCTGCAGCCGGTCCTGCAATGCCGCAGGCATGAACGCAATCTGGCACCGGTGCTTCATATCGGCAAAATTCGTCAGTCGCTGATAGGTCACGCCTTCCGGAAGCGTCTCGGCGCTCATGATCTCATCAAATATCGTGGCTTCTGGCACGTCGCCTAATACACACATCATGCGGGTTGCGACCGACGGATCTTTCTCCCGGACAAAGCGGGAAAAGTTATAAACGATGGCAGCCTTAACTGACTTTTCGTCTACAGCCATCACTTGCAGTGGTAACAGTAGCGATAGTGACAGGCACAATGTCAGGTGCAGCCATCGCTGCCACAGAATGCTCACTGCCTACCTCTCGAACCTGAACCGCACATACACGGTCCTCGGCATTTCCTTCTCGACTTCCGAGCTCAGGAAAAATTCCGGTCGCTGAGAGTCCAGCAGGCTCTGACCGGTCAGAGAAAGCTCCAGTGACTCTGAAGGCCGCCAGCGCAGTTGCATATCTAGGCTGGTGTAAGCTGGCACCAGTATCCCTGGCAATTCATCTACGCGGCGCAGATTAACGTCCACTGACCAGCGCTCACTGAACTGATAATGGTTGCGCAGGAACAGCTGATAACGTGGGTCGGTCCGGTTACGTTCGTTAGCGCGACCGGCACCCCGGTCCTTCAGCACTTCAAGCCAGTGACCTCCGGCGTCTGTTCGCCACTGATCATCTGGCTGATAAGTGATTGCGATCTCGATGCCGCCAACACGGCCAGAGGTATCATTGGTTGTTACAAGATGTCCTTCAAGGTAGGGAGACGTCACGATACATCCCGGGTTGGTCTGCAGGCTGATACCACCCGCACAAAAGGGACCACTGAAACTACTTGAAACCAGATCGTCGTAGTCAGTTAAGTGCAGGGTGATATCCAGCGAAATCGCCCTGGCAGATCGCCAACGATAGCCAATCTCCAGCGTTTTCGCGGTTTCTTCATACACGTCGACCGAGCCACGCAGTGCCGTCAGAAATGGATAAGGACCGGGATAATCTGCCGTAAACGGTGGCGCAACTGTATTAATCACCAGCCCCCGGTCCGCCCGGGAGGGTTGGCGAACCGAACGGGAGGCTGCAGCCCACAGGGTGGTTGACTGACTGGGGAAGTAGCTCAGGCGCGCCGAAGGCTGAAGGTTGAATCTGGTGTAATCGTGGTATTCGAGTTTGCTCCCGATAATGAGCCGCAGCGCATCGTTCCAGAGGGTCACTTCATCCTGAAAGAAGCCATTGAATATACGAATCGCGTCACTTTCCGGCGCCATGTTGAATACGAAACTACCGCCAATAGTATCGGCATAGCGCCTCGCACCCAGTCCCCAGACCAGTAAATGCTGACCAGCATCATGAGTCTGCTGGTATTCGATATCGTAAGTAGTGCTGCGATAAGACAGCTGATCAGTATCCAGCGATTCACCACTGATGTAGCTCGTCAGCTTTGCCTGCACTGCACTGCTGACATAATGTCGCCACTCACCGCGCAGGAAGTACCCGTCACCTTCCCTGCTCGCTTTGAAAGACCTGCGCCACGGTGCAGCAAGGCTGTAGTCTGACTCGTAATCCTCTGCGGTACTGCTGAAAACTTCAGCATCCAGAACCCATTCATCATAGCCATCCTGATAATCAATCCGCCCGCCCAGTCGAAGCTGCTGCCAGTCTTCAAGCTGCCCGTCTGGCTGCCTGACGAGAGGTTCGCCATTGTCCCGCTGGGCAAATTTAAGACTGATACGGCCCAGCATCTGAGTACTGATACGACCGCCATACCACGCTTCAAGGAAGCCATCCTCATCACCGCTACCGTTCACACCTGTCAGGTAAAGCCCCTGAGTAGCAGCAACATCCCGGGTAATGATATTGATAACGCCATTAACAGCGTTAGCACCCCAGATCGCCGCACCTGGTCCGCGAATCACTTCAATACGCTCAATCAGATCTACCGGTATGTCGTTATTGTCCCAGTAGACCCCCGAGTAGAATTGGGTGTAAATCGAGCGCCCATCGATCATAACCAGCAATTTGTCAGCGTAGGCATCGTTATATCCCCGCGCGGATATGGCCCAGCGATTGGTATCGATGCGGGCCACCTGCATACCCGGCACATACTGCAAGGCTTCAGGAATATTTCGCGCACCGACCGAAGCAATATCGTCTGCTGTCAGGACATAGACGGCACTGGCGACTTCAAAGGCCCGCTCCTGCCGTTTGTTAGCCGAAGTAACTTCAATCGACATCAGATCACTGAGTGATGCTGAGAGTAATGAATCCGGGTCAGTGCTCGCCCACGCAGAACCACAGACTAGCGCCAGCAAGGCGGTCAGCCATAACCGGAAAATGGGGTCGTACATAGCTGGATACTTCTGAGTGACAGTACTTCGAAGTATAGGCAAAGACAGAATTTCTGCCGGTCAGGGTAAGAGCCCGTGGTTTAATCGGTCAGAGCAATGAATGCATTCCGGCTGCGGTCCTTGACAACAGAACCGGCGGCAAAGAGGGTACCGTTCATCGCCAGCCAGACGCCTTCAGGTGCCGACTGAACCGCACCGAACGCCATCCCGAGATTGAACATCGCATCGGTCTCTGCAAATCTGGCCGGAGACAAGGCCCCTGTCAGAACGATGGTTTTACCGGCAATATCCTGCAACACTTCCGCTGTCACTGTCATCGTATCAGTGCCATGGGTGATAACGATCTGGTTCTCATCCGCAGCCGCAACCGCTTCCCGAATCAGTCGGCGATCCGCATCGTTCAGTTCCAGGCTGTCCTTGCGCATCAGCTCCAGAATTCTGAACGGCACGGTGACACATGCCTGTGCCAGCAGATCACCGACTACAGAGTGCCCTACCTCAAACTGGCTTTTCGCATCGAAGTAGACCTTATCGAGGGTTCCACCTGTGGTAATTACCAATACCTGTTGCATCTTACTGCCCTGTAATTAACTTCATTTCGCTGTTCAATGTCAGGTGCCACAACCGGCCACTGTCTCTGCACCTGGTGACTACCTCAGGGGATACAGACATGACTTCTTGTTTCTGCTTCAACCCTCTGACCGTCAGAACCCGATCGCCAAACCGGCGGCGGGATGCCGGAAATTTGTCATCACCAGGACCGCACTGAGTCCTGGTCAGCAACGGCGGGGGAATCTGACTGACCTGCTGCGGACATTCGGCAATTATGGCCTAAACTTCACTGTAAAGCTTTGCAGGTAGAAACACATTTTGCGCGTCCTTATAGTAGATGGTTCCAGATCAGCAAGCCCGGTCCTGAACAGGAAGATGTCAGCCCTGAATCTCGCTACCGAAGTGCATACCAGTGGCAACATGGCGATACGGTCCCATCTGCGTCAGGCCGCAGAGCTTATCTTCATTTCCCGACAGCTCTCAGATATGGATGGCCTCAGTCTGGCCGACCGTTTAACCACCGTTCACGGCGTCTGTCCGGACCGGATTGTTCTGCTCGGAGACATGTCCGGGTCGGTGAGCGGACAGGCTTCCGCAACCCGGCACTACCGTCACGTGTTTGATTCTGCCGAAAGTCAGGAAGTTGACGATTTTGTCCGGGACTTTGTCCAGCAATACCGGCTGGAACATAACGAAGGGAACCTGCTGCTGGTAGATGCCAACAGACAACGACGTCTGCAACTCAGCGAGCGACTCAATACCTTTGGCTATCAGACTCATGAGGCTGACAATCTCGTTGATGCTTTGCGTGTAATGCGGATTCATGTCATCGACCTGATCATTTCGGCTTCAGAATCCGGCAGCGGCTTTCACTGCCTTGACCTGATTCAGACGGTACGCTCGAAGCAGTCCCACCATCTGGAGATGCCCATTCTGGTCATGACTGACAATTCCAGCGATGCCGACTGTCTGGAATTACTGAACAGCGGTGCCAACGATTACCTGCGACATAGTGCGGGTACGACGGAGCTGATCGCAAGAATTGGCAATCTGGTCAAAACCCGGCAGCTTTACGAACAGGTAAAGTACCAGCGGGCAAGACTGATGGACCTGGCCATGACCGATCAGCTGACCCGAGTGTACAACCGACACTATCTGTTTGAGGTGGCGCCTCAGAAAGTCAGCGAGGCCAGACGCCATCATTTTGATCTGTCGCTGATTATTCTTGACCTTGATCATTTCAAGCTGATCAATGACCGGTTTGGCCATGGAACCGGGGATACGGTCTTACACAGTGTTGGCAAGCTGCTACTGGACCTGACCCGTAAGGAAGATGTGGTGGGCCGTTTCGGGGGAGAAGAGTTTGTGATTCTGCTGACCCACTGCGACCTGTCTTATGCTTTTGCCAAAGCAGGCAAGATTGCCGAACATATTCGCGCACTGAAGCCCGACGGGGTTGATCTGACCGCCAGCTTCGGCGTTGCAGCACTGGACCCGGCGACAGACACAAGCTTCTCAGACCTGTTCAACCGGGCCGACAAGGCCGTATACCAGGCCAAGGATGCCGGGCGCGACAGGGTTGAAATCGCCCATGCGCCCTCGGTTCTGAGCCGCTGACCTTGCAGGCATACAGAAGCGGAGTCTGGCTGATTGTTTCGGTCTCAGTCCGGGCCGCCTGGTGCCTGCAACCGTCCAGGTAAAACCAGGAAATTTCACGATCAGGCGACAGAGCGCATAGTTATCCGCTGCGGGGACAGTTACTATGAAGGTCATCCTTTCAATCTGAACACTGTCATTCCGTGAGTAATATCCGATCACTGACCGAGGCCCGGCAAAAGTCTGAGCTGGAAGTCATCAACAACTTCGCTATTCAGCTGCTGCAACAGCGAAGTCTGGAGGACCTGCTATGGACCATGGCAGATACCTTCTCACGGGTTCTGCAGCTTGAGGACTGCGTCATCTATCTGCGCCAGGGAACCATGCTGGTCCAGATGGCAGCAGCAGGTCCCAAAAATCCCGTCGGCCGGCAGATCAAGTCGCCGCTGGAAATCAGGATTGGAGAGGGTATTGTCGGTAACGTTGCCCTGCGAGCCCGGGCCGAAGTGGTACGGGATACCCGGGAAGACCACCGCTATATTGCCGATGAATTCAGCGGCCGGTCCGAAATGGCGGTACCCGTGGTCTATGGCAATGAGGTCATAGCCGTTATCGATACCGAATGCGCTGAACCTGACGGGTACTCTGACCACCAGCTCAGGCTTATGACTTCCCTCGCGAATATCGCCAGTTCCCGCATTGCCTCTGCCATTGAAAGTCGCGACAAGGAACTGATGCAGCTGCAGCTTCGCCGCCTCAATGAGGAACTGGAGCAGAAGATATCAGAGCGAACAGAAAGGCTCAGGCTGACAATTTCGCAGCTGCAGAACGAGATGGAAGAACGACGCACTATAGAAAGTGAGCTCTATCGGGAAAAGGAACATCTGGCGGCCACCCTGCGTTCCATCGCCGACGGGGTCATCGCAGTGGACGACAACAATCAGATCATGTTCATGAGTAAGTCGGCAGAGCTGATGACTGGCCGCAGCATGAGTGATTCCCTGCAGCTGGCAGACATCTATCAGCCGCAACCGGTCAGCGCCCGGCAGCCGGGTGATGAGAACATTTTTCAGCTGCAAAATGCGCAGGGACACCACTTTCTGATTGAGGAATCCCGCTCTGGTATCTTCGATGAGCATCAGGGGTTTCTGGGGACTATCATCTCCTTTCGTGATATTGCCCGCAGCCGCCGCAAACAGGAAGAAAATGAGCTGGACCGACGTCTGGCCTCCATGGCCGAACTGGCAGGGTCCGTGGCCTTCAGCTTCAACAATGCCCTGACGATTATGACCGGCAATCTGGAAATTGCTGCGCAGCGCGCGCGCCAGTATCCGGAAATCTCTGAGCCGGTCGAGCTGGCCCTCAGCGTCAGCCGGCAATCCAGCGCCCTGCCGCGGCAGCTATCCCAGTTCGCCAACGGCACACCATTAAAGCTGCTGAAGGCTTATCGTATTCAGCCACTGGTGGAAGATGCGGTGTCTTTTTATCTGACCGCCCGCGACATTGCCTGTGTTGTCCATATAGAAAACCGCTTACCCACAGTCGATATCGACGAAAATCAGATCAGACAGGTGCTGGGTAATTTGCTGACCCATGCCAGACTGACCGCAGGCAAACCGCCGCGCATCGAAATTACGCTGAATCAGTTACGGGAAAACAACCGCGACTGGCTCAGTATCACGATTACCGACAATGGCACGGCGCTCAATCCTGAAGAAGCCCGGCGCCTGTTTGACCCGGCCATCAGCAACCATTTCAGAACAGACCGCCAGAGCCTTGCAGAGGCTTACGGCATCGTCAGGCGTCATGGCGGAACCCTGAGGTTGCTGAGCGACTATCCGGCGGGCAACACTATGCAGCTATTGCTGGCTGTCAGCGAGCATCAGGCCGGTCAGTCACCGGTATCCGGAGCCAACCCGCAGTCCTCGCTGAAAATTCTGTTCATGGATGATGACGCCATGATATGCGAGGTAGCCCGGCAGATGCTGGACCTGATGGGCCACAAAGTCGTTACCGTGAGTCACGGTAATGCAGCGGTGTCAGAGTACGTCAGAGCCAGAGAGATTAATGAGCCGTTTGACCTGGTTATTCTCGACCTGACGATCTTCGGCGGCTTGGGTGGACAGGAAACCCTGACCCGGATTCGTCACTACGACCCGGATGCAAGGTGTATTCTGATGACGGGCCAGATCAGTGATTTTCTGACGGAGACACCGGATATCGGGCTGATCCACCGGTTGCAGAAACCCTTCGGTGCTGAACTGCTGAGCGAAACCATTTCTCACCTGATGGATCAGGATGAACGTCGCCACTGACCCCTTGCCTGCCTGTATCAATCATGGTTTAGTCCCTGCAGACTGAAAGCAAAGGAACCTCAGCCATGCTGAACAAACTCGATGACTATCCGATTCATCAGACACCAGAACCCATCGCTCAACCGCTAAACAGTGACCGTAACATTTACGACCGCACCTGGTTCAATGGTTACGCACCGGACGGCTCTTATTACTTTGGCATCGGTATGGCGATCTATCCGCACCGTGGCATTCTGGATTGCGCGTTCAGTGTCATCGAAAAAGGTGGCCAGCAGCATTGCTTCTATGGTTCACGGCGAGCGCCTGCTGAAAGAACAGAAATGGAGGTTGGTCCTTTCCGCATCGAAGTGGTTGAGCCTATGCGCCAGACCCGCGTGGTACTGGAAGACAATGGTAGTGGGATCAGTTGTGATCTGCTGTTCTCGGCCCGTAGCGCCTCGATCCAGGAAGGCCGGCAGACGCTGTGGTCCGGCGGTCGTAAGGTGATGGATGCCACCCGCTTTGATCAGTTTGGTCGCTGGAGCGGCTGGATCCGGCATCCGGAAGGGGAAATTCAGGTCGACCCTGAAATTTGTCATGCCACCAAAGACCGCTCCTGGGGTAACCGCAATGTGGGTGAACCTGAATCCGGCGGTGCACCGAACAGGCCAGGTGGCGCCTTCTTTCTGTGGGCACCGTTGTTCTGGGGAGATGAAATTTCCCATGCGATTTTCTTCGATGGCACCCGGGGTGAACCACTGCACCGCGAAGCACTGACCGCACCACTTTATCCTTCCGAAGCCGAAATTCCGGGTACTGAAGATGGCAGAATTGAACGTATGGCCTTTACCCGGCACCGGGTGAAGTATCATCAGGGCACCCGCCTTGCCAGTCACGCCGAGCTGGATTTTGAGAACGTTAAGGGTGAGACCCGGACAATCCAGATGGAGCCCCTGCTGAAGTTTCAGATGAAAGGGCTGGGTTACAGTCATCCGGAGTGGGGTCAGGGCATGTGGAAGGGTGAACTTGAACTGGGCTGGGAAAGTTTTGACCCGGAAGAAGTCGATCCGCTGGCGCGGGAAAATCTTCACGTGCAACAGGTGGTGCGCGCCACAGATGGCGACCGGGTGGGATTCGGTGTACTTGAGCAGATCTGCATCGGTCCCTATGAACCAGCTGGATTCACTGAGTTTCTGGATGGCGCGAAGTAGAGCGGCCTGAGGAGATCGTTATCCACTGACAACAAAAAAGGGGCTGATGCCCCTTTTTTTGTTTTGTACTCTGGGTCAGCACCGGCCGCTGCCTGCGCTGGTACGCACGCTGCTCTGCCATGCCGGTATCAGTAGAGCTGACGGTCCGGCTTGGAATGCCGCCACTCCGCCAGCAGAGTCTTAAGAGACGCTACAAACGCCAGCGGCTGATCCAGGAACAGATGATGCTGGGCCTCGGGGATACCGACAAAGGGCACGGACTCGTCCAGTACCCTGAACATGAAATCTGCAATGTCCTGGGAAAACAGATAACTGTCTTCGCCATAGATCACCGCGACCCGGCAACGAAGGTTGGCCAGATCTTCATGCAGCTGAGTACCAAACTCGAATTTGTTGAACATGCTGTCATCAAACTTCCAGGTCCAGCCTCCATCTACCGCCTTCAGCGAGTGCTTGCCAATGTAGTCAAGCAGATACTGATTCTTGCAGTCCTGCGGGGGCATCAGCCGGAACCTGGCGTGGGCTGCTTCAAAGCTTTCGTAGATCTTCTTAGGCTTAAGGGGCGAACGCTTGGGGTCCCGCTGCCACTGGAAATCCGGCGGTCTGACCGCCGAGTCGACCATCACAATACCCGCCATGTGATCAGGATAGCGAATGCCGGTCTTGAGGGTGACATAGCCCCCGAAACTATGCGCAACGATAATACCCTCACGACCAAAGCCTGCATCTTCTGCCACACCGACAATCTGATCAGCAAAGCTTTCTGCTGTGTAGGTATCTGTATAGTCACTGTCACCGGCACCGGCCAGGTCAATCGCTGCGATGCGGTAGTGATCCATAAAGAAAGGTGCCAGAAAACTCCACCAGTGGGCATGCGCACCGTTACCATGTACAAACAACAGACCCGGCTTGGCTTCGTCGTTGCTCCAGTACAGGTAATGAATGGAAGACCCATTTACATCGACCTGGCGATCTTCAAAGGGCACCTGTAGTGCCCGTTTAAACCAACCAGGCTGTTCTGTGATATTCGTCATAAATCCTCAGTTCAGGGCGGTTCAGACCACCATGCCCGCTTCTTCCACCAGCCGGGTGAACTGGCGATTGGTATCTGTGGTCAGAATCACCTTTGGCTCAATCGGCTCAGCGGTGAGTTCAAACCCGATAATGATTATTTCTTCACCCACACCAATCAGATGCGCAGCAGCGCCATTGACGCAGATTTCACCGGAACCCCGTTCGCCGGAAATGGTATAGGTTTCCAGTCGCGCGCCGCTCGTGTTACTCACGATCAGCACCTTCTCGCCCGGCCACAAGCCGACCGCATCCAGCAGATTCTGATCGATGGTGATACTGCCGACATAATGCAGATCAGCCTGCGTGACGACAGCTTTATGGATCTTGGATCTCATTACCCAGCGCATGTGTTCTGTACCGCTCGTGTGATTCAAAAGCCGCGAATCTTAAGGTGCGGTATATGGAAAATCAAACCGAAACCGCTAAAGTTCGGGTTCCTGCCACCAGGGATAGGTGGGTGGCATATCATCGCGAACACTGGCCGCAAGCACCGGATCCCGTTTCTCCAGAAATGCGTTCACGCCTTCTTTACCATCGCCCAGACTGGTATAGAACATGTTGAGACTTTCAGCCCGGTGGGCACCCATCGGATGCGGTTGCGCCGATTCCCGGTACAGTGACTGGCGAATCAGCCCGATGGACACGGCAGAGGTCGCGTCCACATATTTGTGCGCCAGTTTCAGCGCTTCAGGCAACAGTTGGTCCGGCGGGTACACAGCCTTCACCAACCCTCCGCGCAAGGCTTCACCGGCATCAAATATCTCGCCGCTGAAAAGCCAGTCCAGCGCCTGGGACATCCCGACTATGCGTGGCAGGAACCAGCTTGAGCAGGCTTCATTGACTACCCCCAGTTTGGAAAACACGAACCCAAAACGGGCCTTCTCTGATGCCAGGCGTACATCCATGGCGAGCGTCATGGTTGCACCGATTCCAACTCCTACCCCGTTGATAGCGCCAATAATCGGTTTAGGACAGTTATACATGGCCAGTGACACGATACCGCCGGTATCTCTCACCTGACTGGCCTGCGTGTTGTCAGGACGCAGGCTCTCATCAAGACCAAACACATTGCCACCACTCTGCAGATCCATACCGGCACAAAAGGCCCGGCCCTCACCGGTCACTACAATGGCGCGCACGGCTTCATCTTCACTGGCCCGGTTAAAGGCGCTGACCAGCTCCTCTGCCATGGTCAGACTGAAGGCATTCAGCACCTCAGGCCGGTTGAGGGTGAGCGTCAGGATCTTATCGCTGACCTCATAGCGTAATGTGGTGTAGCTCATGGGAATCTCCAGCTTGTCGAATATCAGATTAACCGGTTCAGCGGGCGGTCAGGAGCCGCCACTGATCGTGATGCGCTGGTCGGTAATATAACGACCATCATCAGAACAAAGGTGGGCAACAGTAGCGGCTATGTCTTCCGGTGTACAGACGAAGCCAAAGGGCATGCTGGCGTCCAGCTGACGCATATCATCTGGTCCGGGCAAAAGGCTGACCAGCTTGCGCCCCATATCCGTATCAACCAGCCCGGGGGCGATGATATTAACCCGCATACCATGCACTTTCTCTTCCTTGGCGAGCGTATGCGCCAGTGCCTCCATACCGGCTTTACCGACGCTGTAAAGCCCCATGTTGGCCCCCATGCTCTGCGCTGCAATCGACGACACCATGATGATATCTGAGCGAGGCGCCTGTCGCAGATGCGGCACCAGGGCCCGCGACATAAAGATCGGTCCCCACAGATTCGCACCCAGCAACAGCTCCCACTGCTCATTAGTGGAATCAGCGATAGTGGGCCGGTTCACAGCGGAAGATCCGAGACCGGCGTTATTAATCAGCGCATCGATCTGACCATAATCCGCAATCGCCTGAGCAACCATGGCTTCGCATTCAGCCTGACTGGCCACATTCGCCTTATAGGTCCTGGCGACGACACCCAGCTCACGCGCAGCCTGGGCTGTTTCCTCAGCGGCGTCCGCATTACTGGCATAGTTGATCGCCAGATTTGCACCTTCACTGGCGAATCGCAGCGCAATGGCCCGGCCAATACCCCTGCTGCCACCAGTAATCAGCGCGGTTCGGTTCTGCAGTTTTCCCATCATTTATCCTCCTGCCACGGACCGGCTGCAACTGGCCGTGGAACTTTGTTGTTAAGACATTGTTTTCATTAGCTTTTGTCTGCATGGACTTTGCGGGAGCCATCATGTGTAAGGCGCACGAACAGGGCCAGGTAACTCACCGCAGCCTGATCGAACCATGGATTGGCCGCCAAGAGTAGTCCGAATATCGGCAGGCCGGCGCAAAAACGGATAAATGAAGATTTCTGCAGGATTCCGACCAGAAACCACAACCCCTATCTCATTGTTTTTATTGCTTATTCCAAAATTCCATCGACCAGAACACACTTTTCATCGCTAAATTATGGAGAATCCTTCATTTTTCTCATAAACTCCGCCCGAACTGACTTCAGGTACATCACCATGAAACCAGCGCTTCTCATTATCTGCGTTCTGTCCATCTGTTTTTCCCAGCTGATGGCAGTGATGGACAAGGGCAATCGCCATCAGCCGGCACCTGTACTGGCAAACCCAGCACCAGAGCCACGCGCCCGGGTCGTAGCCCCCTTTCACCCGAGGCCTGTCATGCTCGGTCAGCAGGGACAGTACTCTCCTCCGGACTTCAGTCAGTTGCACGATGTTCAGCTGCGTAAGCAGGCTTTCTACGACTATATGTTGCCCAAGATCTACACTGCGAATCAGGAAATCAGCCTGGAGCGTGAATGGCTGTTATGGCTGGAAGAAAAGCTGCTGCAGGGAGATCAGATTACTGCCGATGAACTGAACGATCTGGCCGCTATGGAAAAGCGCTATGCCCTCAGTGACGTCGGTAGCGGCGGCAATATTTACGAACGGATTCTGACGCTGATGCCACGGGTTGACATTGTGCCCGCCTCTCTGGTGCTTGCACAGGCTGCCAAGGAATCAGGCTGGGGCACATCAAGGTTTGCCCGGGAGGGTAACAACTTCTTCGGGATCTGGTGCTTTACGCAGGGGTGTGGGCTCAAACCTGCCCGCCGCGATGCTGGTCGCACCCACGAAGTTGCCGTTTTCGATACGGTGGAAGAAGGGGTTCGCTATTACATCCGCACGATCAATACCCACCTCGCTTATGATGATTTGCGCAAAATCAGATCTGCTGCCCGCAGCAATAACGAGCCTTTCAATGGTGATCAGCTGGCAACCGGTCTGCTACGCTACTCTGAACGGGGGCTGCGCTATGTCAACGAAATCCGCTCGATGATACGCAGCAACAAGCTCTCCAGATTCGTGCGTGAATACAGCGCCTGAAGCCTGACCCTGCAATCATTCCGACATTGAAAGCAAGGTCGCGTTACCACCGACTGACGCCGTATTGATGGTGCGCACCCGTTCCACCGCAAAGCGGGTCAGATACAAGGGTCCGCCGGCCTTGGGTCCGGTCCCGGAAAGGCCTCTGCCACCAAACGGCTGAACGCCAACGACAGCGCCGATCTGATTGCGATTGACATAGCAATTCCCCACTTTGATGGTCTTCTCAATCATGTCTGCGGTGACTTCATTGCGGGTGTGAATGCCAAGGGTCAGACCGTAGCCCAGATCATTGATGTCACTCATCAGTTGCCTGAGTGTTCCTGCCTTATAGCGGAGTACATGGAGTACCGGTCCGAACTGTTCATCCTGCAGTTCGGCAAGGCTGTTCAGCCTGATGAGGGTTGGCGGCACGTAATAACCTTCCTTTTTCGCT